>NZ_JBFUMO010000371.1:0-5865 GCF_054049355.1 Roseateles sp. P5_E11
TCAATGGCGAGGTGCTGCGCGAAGGCGCCCAACTGGGCCCCGACCACGTGCTGGAGCTGATCCGCCCGCGCGAGCTGGTGTTCAGGTTCAGGGGCCACCGCTACCGACAACMGGTGTAGGGGCACCGACGCCGCCACGTCGCTGGCAAAGCAACAGCATGCCTGCAGCACCATGCATCGCCATTGACGCGTACCGCACGCCACAGGCAGACTGGCGGCCTTCATCAATCAGCCCGCAAAGGAGAAGACCATGGAACAAGCAGATCGTGTCGCCCTCCTCCTGCCGGCTGCCTGAGCGCCCAGCACCACTGAGTTCGAACTCGCGTTCGGACTGACYTCGCGTCCACCGCGGGTCCATTGATCGCCGCAACAGCGCGGCCGGCTTCCCACCTGTTGCTCCGCGCCACCGTGCGCGGACGAAGCCCACTTTCAATGGACTCCCATGATCGAATTCGATTTCGAGACGCTGCACGCCCTCGGGCTCACCCCCGCCATCGCGAGCCGTGCGGTACAACTTCCTCAACCCCATGACGAACCCGGCCTGCGCCTGGCCCGCGTGGTGGAGGCGCAGCGCGACTGCTTCACGCTGCATGACGGCTACACCGAGCTGTTTGCTCGCGCGCTGCCCCGGCTGGTGCAGCAGCTGCAGGCCCAGGTTCAACAGCTGACCATCGGCGACTGGGTCGGCGTTCACATCGACGCGCACGGCCAGGCCTGGATCGCCGACCGGGTCGAGCCCGTCACGCAGATCGCACGCCGCGCCAACGACGGGCGCCGCCAGCCGCTCGCGAGCAACGTCGACGCGGCGCTGCTCGTGATGGGGCTGGACGCCGACTTCAACGCGCGCCGCATGGAGCGCTACATTGCGATGGTGCGCGCCTGCGGCGTGGTGCCGGTCGTCGTGCTCACCAAGCTCGATATCGCGCCGCAAGCGCAGGCACGCATCGCCGAGATGTATGCCCGCCTGCCCGCGACCGTGCCGGTGCTACCGGTCAACGCGCTGACGCGCCAGGCCAGCACCGAGATCGGCCCTTGGCTGCATGCGGGCCAGACCCTCGTGCTGCTCGGCTCCTCGGGGGCCGGCAAGTCCACGCTCATCAACACCCTGGCCAATGCCGGCCAGGCCACGGGCGGCGTGCGCCAGGGCGACGGCCGCGGCCGCCACACGACGACGGCGCGCTCGCTGCACCGCTGCGTGCAAGGCGGCTGCATCATCGACACGCCGGGCCTGCGCACCTTCCGGCCCGATGCTGACGCCAGCACGCTCGCCGCCACCTTCGAGGACGTGCAGGCGCTCGCGCAGCAATGCCGGTTCCGCGATTGCTGCCACGAGAACGAACCTGGTTGCGCGGTGCGCGCGCGCGTCGACGCGGACCGGCTCGACAACTACAAGAAGCTGATGCGCGACGCCCAGCGCGGCGAATTGACGGCGCTGGAGCGCATTGCGCAGCGCAGCAAGTGGAAGAAGATCGGCAAGGCGGGTAGCCAGCGTCCAAAGGAGAAGAGGGCTTGAGGGGCTCGAGCAGGACAGTGGCTTGGCAATGCCAGCATCTCATGCAGATGAACGAGGCGGGGCAATCGGCCAGATGCCAAGTTCAGGGTGGATGCTGCCTTCGCGTTGGACAGCCGGCCGGCAACTCTCGACCCATCGGCGACCTCCGATCGCTAGAAGGCGTTCCGACCCGAGAAGAACGCAATCATTTGCGCAGACTGCTCTGGTCTGCATCGACGGTGGCACGCGTGCTAGTGGGACATAGCCGTCGAATCGCGAGTCATTCGCCATGTCGGATCGAAGGGGTGGTCTCGCCTGGCACCTCGCGTGAGGCCAACGGCATCAGCGTGCTGGCCCGGTCCGAACTGGCGCAATGCGGCAAAGGTCTTCGCCCAGTCGCTCGGTGGCTGAAATCCTTCACCACAATCGTCACCGACGCTGGTGGAGGAAACGTGCGTGACGGCATCCAGCAGTGACTGACTAAATCGCTTTGTATCCGCAAATCCCAGTTTGTTCTTGACGTCGTGATTTGCAGCCGTGACGACGCCGTTCGACGACAGGATGTACTTGTCGAAATACTGCGTTTGCGCTACGAGCGAAACCTTCTGGCCATCCAGATACCCTTTGAGTGCGTCATCCTTGAATGGATACGGCATGCCCGACCAAAAAGCGTTGAACAGTCCATCCCAGTGGCTCGGCAGGTAAGTCTTCGGATGAATGACCGGGACAACCATTTCCGCCACCGGCTTTCCGCCTGTGCCGATCCATGCGTCGACCTTAGTGAGTCCGGCATCCGTCATTGCAGCGGCCAAGTTGCCAAGAGGTGGCCCGAAGTTCACACCGTCGACCACGATGTCCTTGTCCAGATCGAACGCGCTTGCCGAATTGCTGACGAAGAATGAGAGCTGGCCCTCGGGACTGTCCACCGTGAACAGGTAGGCCCTGTTACCGCCCCCGTTGGGGTAGTCCTCTCCACCGCCGGCGCGAAGGCCTCCGGACTTCGGGTCGGGAATCGGCGGTCGATACAGCTCTCGCGCAAAGTGCTGTATCGGATTGCTTGAGTCGCCGCTGTGGTTCCAGCGAACGACACGCATGGTGATGCCGTCGCCCAGTGAGATCTTTTCGCCGCCGCTGACGCTGCGGCATTGGGACCCGGCTACGCCTTGTGCTGCGGCTTGCATGCAAGTGGATGAGCCGCCAATCATCGGGGCGCCGGTCAGTTTCGCCCACGTGGGGGTGTCCCAACTGTGGTCCCAATGACTGTGGCCGACAACAAGCAGATCGAGCTTGTCAGTCCCCAGCATTGCATCGCGCACCTTGGTGATGGAGGCGACGTCGACGCCTGCCGGCTCCTTCGTGTAGGCATACACGTCATTTGYGTAGACCGGAGACGCCGTGAACAAGTTTTCGGGCAGACGGGAGATGTAGCCGTCCATGACGATGCGCTTGTCGCCGACCTTGAAATACCAATTGGCGATCGACATCCAGGTCATTTCCACCGACGGCGGCGCTGCGTTGGCGACCGACGAGAAGATCGCCGCAACAGCCGCAAAGGGCCCCCAGCTCACCAGCTTGTGCTTCATCAAACTTCTCCGGTGGGGCAGATAACCATCTCCAGACGTCGCAGATACGTCATTCGGGCATTTCGTGGGTGTTCATAGGCAGCGTGTATTCCTCGGCAATGCGCACTTCGACGCGGCTAGCCCCCCCGAAAGCAACCACTTCAACCGTCGGCTCCTGGCCGATCCGCGAAATTGGCAGTGAACCCCGCCTAACCCAGGTGCATCTGACCGGCGCCCACTAAGCCGATCAGCCCGATCACGATCAAGTAGATTGCGACGATGTAGTTGAGCAACCTGGGAACCACGAGGATCAGGATGCCGGCGAGCAGGGAGATGATCGGGGCAAGGCCGAGATGGAGATTCATAGAAATTTCCTTGGTTATCGCACGGCCTCGACGACAAGAGCATCGCCAAGCATGCACTTCAGCCTACCCGAAAGCTGCCGATCGTCAGCGGCGTCTCCTGGCCGATGCCGAGCATCCGCTCAGATCCCTGCAAGCTGAAACCGCCGTTGGACTGCTCATAGCTGCTCGATGGCGACCTTGACCAGTTCGGCGACACGCTCTGCCTCAGCATCGGTATGGAAGCGCACCTCGATCCAAGGCGAGGACGAAGAACGGGTCGGATGGTGAACGGAGCCGGCTGGATGGGAGAGACCCAACGCGCGGATGACCTTCTTTGTGAGTCTCAGGTCGAGTTCATGGTCGTCGTGGAAGTGCGCAAACTCCCTTCCCCTAAAGAATAGAGCTGTACCACCCGAGACAGGAGACGGTTCGGCAGCTAGTCCTTCGATAGAGACAAGCGACTGAAGCAGTTTCAGCTTGAGCATGTTCACGTGGTGCCGACATCGAAATTGCGTGGAGAGCCTACCTGAAAGCCGTCGTTCGCAACTGACTGCTCATGGCCGGGAGCGGGTCACCGACCCGGCATTCCCGGATGACAGCTACCGCGCTGCCCAACCACTTGCCGCACCCGAATCCGGCCTGCGCATGCCCATGCGACCGAAGTGCGCGTGACTGCTTCACATTGCATGACGGCCATACCAAGTTGTTTGCCCGAGGCCCGCGCGCTGGTTGGCTATCCGGTGACCGCTTGCCAGCCGACCTCTCTGGCGCCAGGTCAGGCCACCTGGCTCCACACCACCGCGTGCGGCTTCACCGAAGCGCAGATGGGGCCGCCATCGGCCATGGTGCCAAGGACACGGGCCTCGATGGCGCCCGCACTGGAAGCCAACACGGCCTCCACGACCTCGCGGGGAATGGAAGCCAGCTTCAACTTGGCGCGGCGCGTCCAGTTGGAGCCCGGCTGTCCCGCGAGAGTGCCCGAGTTGAGGTAGACGAAACGATCCGCGGGCGTGCCCTGAGCGAACTCGCCCAGGAAGTTGACTGACCCATCCGGCAAGGGCAACCCCAGGCGAAGCGACAACTCGAACTGGATCGTCTCGCCCCGCTCAGCCAACGGCGCCAGCAGTTCGGACTTGCCGCGCTGCATGGCGAAGCTGACGCCAGGCGGCGGATCGACGACGACGATCCGCATGCGAAGGCTGGGTGCAGCCAAGCGTTCGCTCACGAGCGATCCCACCCCAGCCGCACCACGCCGCAGTGCCGGCACACGAACTTGTAGAAGGCGTTGTCGCCCGCGGGCTCGTAGTCCGCGGTCGCGCGGGTCCAGTCCTTCTCGGTCAGCCCGTAATGTTGGCGCCAGTCCGCCTTGGTGGCCTCGCTCGCACGCTCCACGTCCTGCACCGACGCATCACCGCGGAACTCGCAGGCGTCGTTGCAATGAGCCAGCCACTCTTCCTGCTGCCAGGACGAGAAGCCCGGTGTCCTCAGGCTCACCTCGTCGACGATCTCCTGCGCCAGCCCCGCCTGCTGGAGCGGATGCGCGTCCGAAAAACTCGCGCCCAGCTTGCTCGCCGCCGAGCCATCCGCAATGCACCAGGGGCACAGCTTCTCGTCCAGATCGCTGGTCGCATAGACCGGCTGCACGTAGACGAAGCCGCGCGCCTGGCCGCAGCAGGCGCACTGGACCCGTCGCGGCTCGATGGCCCCGGTAGCCATCGGGTCGGGGTGGTAGCGGAAATGGGGAAGGTCGCTGTCCATCGGTACTCCGTGTGAGACTGGATTCTGGCTCGCCGCCCAGGCCCATGCTGAGGCTCTCTAGAATCCGCACCCTTTTGCCAGCTCCCTGCACCCGGCTCCATGGACATCGTCGTCAACGAAGAACTCAAGGCTTACATCGACCCATTGACGGCGGAGGAACACGAGGCCCTGGAGCGCAGCATCCTGGCCGAGGGCTGCCGCGATGCGCTGGTGCTGTGGGGCGACGTGCTGGTGGACGGGCACAACCGCTACGGCATCTGCAGCAAGCACGGGCTGCCCTTCCAGACGGTGCAGAACCCTCGCTTCAAGTCCATGGAGGACGTGCATCTGTGGATGATCGACCAGCACCTGGGCCGGCGCAGCATCTCGGACTTCCAGCGCGGCGTGCTGGCGCTGCGCAAGCGCGAGATCGTGGCCGAGCGGCGTGCGCGCAGCGCGGCTGTGGAAGCGGCTGAGCCCGTCGCCCAGGCAGCGGCACCGGCACCCGCCCAGGACGCCCTGCAAACGCGCGAGGCCCTGGCCAAGGCCGCGCGCCTGAGCAGCAACCAGGTGGTGATGATCGAGAAGATCCAGAAGCAGGCCACGCCCGAGGTGGTGGCCGCGGTGAAGGCCGGCGCGATCTCGATCAACGCGGCCGCGGCCGTCGCCACCTTGCCGGCCGAGGAGCAGGCAGCCGCTGCGGCGGCCGGTGCGCAAGAGCTCAAGCAGGC
>NZ_JBFUMO010000372.1:0-5850 GCF_054049355.1 Roseateles sp. P5_E11
GCTGAAACGGATCAGGTCGAAGAGGGCGTCGTCCAGGCCACCGTCTCCTTCGCCGAACCAGGTCAGCGCGCGCGAAATGGCGTAGAACAGGCAGAAGTAGTAGACGCCCGCCAGCATGCGCAGATTGCAGACGCGGCGAAAGGCTTGCAGCGGGCTGAGGTCCTCCATTCGGGCGATTCTCGGTGGGCCATCGCCGCCCGGTGTGGGATGCGACGAACTGCCCTCAGGGGCTGCCGGCCGCGGCAATCAGCGCCTTGAGTTCCCGCTCCGATGCCGATGGATCGCCGAGGTTCACTTCGATGAGGCGGCGCAGATGGGTGATGGACTCGATGTCGATGCTGCGGCACAGCACGCCGGCATGGCTGCCCTCGACATGGGCCAGCTCGCCCGCCATCGAGATGACGATGTCTCCCGGGGCGCCGGCGCCGAGGGGGAGCTTGACGAGGCAGGGCATGCCGACCTGCGGCGGGTGACCGGCCGGCAGTTGCAGCAGCACGCCCTTGAGGGAAATATCCAGCACCTGGCAGCGCAGGTGTTCCTGGGTCGTGATCAGCTCGGCGCCCGAGGCGAAGGCGACGCGGGTGAATTGGCGGCGTTCGGTGCTGATGATGGTCTCCCTGATCGGGCGAGCCCGGGCGAATGGGTTCGGCCGATCCTAGATGAAAGGTTCCAGCGCGGCACTGCTGCTGAAGACGGTGCTGTGCTCCACCGCCTGCTGCAGCCGCTCCGGGGCCAGCGAGGCCAGGCCCATGGCTTCCAGCATGAACCAGGCGGCGCGCAGCAGGGCGACGATTTCGTCGCGCGTGCCGTCGATTTCGACCGGGGAGTCATCCCAGCCGCGCTCCTGCTGGGCCTGGCGTGGCGCAACCACGGCGGGCCGGTGCGCCCGCGCGATGCGGGCCAGCAGCTCGCGGGTGTCGACCGTTGCGCTGGGGGCATCAATGAGCCTGACCAGATCACCGAGCTGCTGCTCGGCCGCGGCGGCCAGCAGCCGGGCGGCCTGGTCGGCCCCGCCCGCCAGATAGAGGCCGGCGGCGAGGTCGGCGTATTCGAGGGCGGCGGACAGCCGCTGGAGGTCGGGGTTGGACGACATGATCGTCGAGTCTAGGTTGTGTGAAGGGGCAACGGGCGGCCAAACTTCACGCTGTTTTGTTTATGCTGGCCCCTCCAATGAGGGCCTCAAGGAGAGCTGCCGTGATCGATCGTCGCCAGCATCTGCAACACCTCGCCGCCCTGGCATCTGCTGCGGCTGTGCCTGCTTTTGCCGCGGATGACAAGGACGGCACCTATGACGAGGAGTCCGTCCTCAAGGCTGCCACCGATTTCTTCGGCCAGACGACGGAAGGCCTTGCCAAGGTCATCGAGAAAGCCTTCAAGGAGCAGGGGCGGCCCAATGCCTACATCAAGGGCGAGGAAGCCGCCGCCGCCATCACCGTGGGCCTGCGCTATGGCGACGGCGAGTTGCTGATGAAGGGCGGCGGCGCGTCCAGGGTCTACTGGGCCGGACCGTCCATCGGCTTCGATCTGGGCGCCAATGCGTCCAAGGTCTTCACGCTGGTCTACAAGCTGCCCAAGGCCAGCGCGATCTACCAGCGCTTTCCCGGTGTGGACGGCAGCCTTTACTACATCGGCGGCGCCGGCATCAATTACCAGCGCCTGAATGGCATCACGCTGGCGCCCATCCGCCTGGGCGTGGGCCTGCGCGCCGGGGCCAGCGTCGGCTACATCCACTACCGCCGCGAGAAGAGCATCAACCCGTTCTGAGCGGCCATTCCGCGTCCGCGCCGGCAGGCGTAGACTGTATTTTTGTACAGCATTTTCCGGGGCCAACGTGAGCACCACCAACGACCTGTCCGTGCAGGACATTTCCAGCGAAGTTCTGATCGAGAAATACGCCAAGGGCGGCGAGCAGACGCCCGACGAACTGCGTGAGCGCGTCGCCCGCGCCCTCGCCCAAGCCGAGAAGCCGGCCGACCGCGCCCACTGGACGGCGGCCTTCCTCGACGCGCAAAAGCGTGGCTTCGTGCCGGCCGGCCGCATCATGTCCGCCGCCGGCACCGAGCTGTCGGCCACGCTGATCAACTGCTTCGTGCAGCCGGTGGGCGACTCCATCGCCACGCCCGAGGACGGCGTGCCTGGCATCTACACCGCGCTGACCGAAGCCGCCGAGACCATGCGCCGTGGCGGCGGCGTCGGCTACGACTTCAGCCGCATCCGCCCCATGGGCGCCTGGGTGGGCTCCACGCGCAGCCATGCCTCAGGCCCCATCAGCTATATGCGCGTGTTTGATCGATCCTGCGAGACGGTGGAGAGCGCCGGCAGCCGCCGCGGCGCGCAGATGGGCGTGCTGCGCTGCGACCACCCCGACATCGAGGCCTTCATCCACGCCAAGGACCAGGGCGACCTGCGCAACTTCAACATCTCTATCGGCGTGACCGACGCCTTCATGGAGGCCGTGCAGGCCGACGGCACGGTGGAGCTGGCGCACAAGGCCCAGCCCAGCGCCGAGCAGATCGAGGCCGGCGCCTACCAGCGCGGCGACGGGCAATGGGTCTACCGCAAGGTGCGCGCCCGCGAGCTGTGGGACCAGGTCATGCGCTCCACCTACGACCACGCCGAGCCGGGCGTGCTCTTCCTGGACCGCATCAACGCTGACAACAACCTGCATTACTGCGAGACGATTGCGGCGACCAACCCGTGCGTGACGGGCGATACGCGGCTGGCGACCCAGCACGGCCTTGTGCCCATCGCCTGGCTGCAAGCCAATGGCGCGGCGTTGGATTGCACGGTGGACCGGCGCGCCCTTGGCGCCGAAGAACGCGGCACCGTGGTTCGCCCCGCCGTACCCGCCTTCCTGAGCGCCGGCCAGGCCGAGGTCTTCAAGGTCACGACGGCCGAAGGCTATGAGATCAAGGCAACGGCCTGGCACGAGTTCTACACAGCACGCGGCAAGCTCAAGCTGTCCGAGTTGAAACCGGGCGACGAGCTGTGGGTGCAGTCCGGCAAGGGCCAGTTCGGTGCCCAGGGTAGCGAGGCACTTGGCACCTTGCTCGGCTTGATCACCGGCGACGGCCATTTCACCAACCGCGGCAAGGGCGAGCAGGCCGCAGTCGTCAACCTGTGGAACGAAGAGCGCCAGCTTGCCGACGGCATCGCCGGCTTCGTCAACACCTTGATTGCTGGCATCGCTCAGGCACCGCGTGAGTACCACGTCAAGCCGGTCGCCATTGCCGAACGCAATCTGGTGATGATTCGCTCCATCATGYTGGCCCGCGTGCTGGACGGCTATGGCTTCAACGCGAAGACCAAGCTGGCCGTGCCCGAGGTCGTCTGGCAGGGCAGCGAGGACTGCATGCGCGGTTATCTGCGCGCGCTGTTCCAGACCGACGGCACGGTCAATGTGTCTTCGTTCAGCCAGAGCTGCTCGGTGCGGCTGTCGTCCATTCATCGGCGCCTGCTGCAGGACGTGCAGGTGCTGCTCGCCAACTTCGGCGTGTTCTCACGCATCCACGAGCGGCGCCAAGGCGGCGCGCGCAGCCTGCCGGATGGCCACGGTGGCCGACGCGACTATCTCTGCCAGACGCTGCATGAGCTGATCGTCGATGGCGAGTCGCGCGAAGTCTTCATGCGCGAAGTCGGCTTCCTGCTACCAACCAAGCGAGAGAAGTACGAGGCCTGGGTTGAAGGCAAGGCGCTGCTGAAGACCCAGCGCTTCGCCGCGAAGATCACATCCATCGAGGCTGCCGGCATCGAGCCCGTCTACGACACGACGCAAGCCGACGGCAACACGGTCATCTTCAATGGCCTGGTGACCGGGCAATGCGCCGAACAACCGCTTCCGCCCTACGGCTGCTGCTGCCTCGGCTCCATCGACCTGACGCGCTTTGTGCGCGACCCCTTCAGCGCCAGGCCGGTGTTCGACGAGGCCGGCTTTGCCGAGGTCGTGGCCGTGGCCACGCGCATGTTGGACAACGTGCTCGACGTGACGCCGTGGCCGCTGCCCGCACAGGCGCAGGAGGCGTCCAACAAGCGCCGTGTCGGCCTGGGTTTCACGGGCCTGGGCGATGCCCTCGTCATGCTGAACCTGCGCTACGACACGCAAGAAGCGCGCGACATGGCCAGTCATATCAGCGAGCTCATGCGCGACGCGTCCTATTCGGCGTCGAGTGATATCGCCGCCGAGCGTGGCAGCTTCCCGCTGTTCAATGCCGACCTCTACCTGTCCGGCGGCAGCTTCGCATCACGCCTGCCACAGGGGCTGAAGGACAAGATCCGCAACCAGGGCCTGCGCAACTCCCACCTGCTGTCCATCGCGCCCACCGGCACCATCAGCCTGGCCTTCGCCGACAACGCCAGCAACGGCATCGAGCCGGCCTTCTCCTGGACCTACACGCGCAAGAAGCGCCTGCCGCAGACGGAGGGTGGCGGCTTCAAGGAATACGCCGTCGAGGACCATGCCTGGCGCTTGTATAGGCATCTGTTCGGTGCCGATGCGCCACTGAGCGAAGCCTTCGTCACCGCGCTGGAGCTGAGCGCGGCCGACCACGCATCGATGGTCGCGGCCGTCGCGCCCTATATCGACACGTCGATCAGCAAGACGGTCAATGTGCCGGCCGACTATCCGTACGAGGACTTCCAGAACCTCTACATCCAGGCCTGGCAAACCAAGCTCAAGGGCCTGGCCACCTATCGGCCCAACAGCGTGCTGGGTTCGGTGCTGTCGGTCACGCCCGAGGTCAAGCAACCGGAGCCATTGCGAGCCGACGTCGGCGGCGCCAACCAGCGCTTGCGCGTGGAGCGCCTGCCCAATGCGGTGGTGGCCTCGCTGCGCTGGCCCAGCCGCCCCGACATGYCCGGCGGCAACCCGGCCTGGAGCTATCTGATCCAGCACCCGCACGGCGACTTCGCCCTCTTCATCGGCGAGCYGCCGCTGGAGGGGCCTGACGCCGGCCTGTTCGGGCGCAACCTGCCTTTCGAAGTCTGGGTCAACGGCGCCGAGCAGCCGCGTGGCCTGTCGGCTCTGGCCAAGACGCTGTCCATGGACCTGCGCACCAACGACGCCGCCTGGCTGCGCCTCAAGCTCGATGCGCTCGCGACAGTCGCCGAGGAGCGCGCCTTCGAGATGCCCATGCCGCCCAGCGGCGAGAAGCGCCTCTTCCCCGGCGTCGTCGCCGCAACGGCGGCCGTCATCCGCTGGCGCTGCGAGCAACTCGGCGCGCTGGCCGAAGGCGGCGCCACGCCCGTGGTCGACGCCATGTTCAGCCGCAACGAGCCGCGCACCGGCGTGTCCGGCACGCTGGCGTGGGCGGTGGACGTGGACAACCCAGCCACCAACGAGCAGTTCACGCTGACGCTGAAGGAAGTGGTGCTGCCCACGCCCGAAGGCGGCAGCGTCATGCGGCCGTGCGCGATGGGCTTCTCGGGCAATTACCCCAAGGCCCTGGACGGCCTGGCGCGACTGCTGTCGCTGGACATGCGCGTGATGGACCCCGGCTGGATCGCGATGAAGCTGCGCAAGCTGCTCAATGTCGGCGAGCCGCTGGGCCACTTCATGGCGCCGGTGCCGTCACTGAACGGTGAGCGCCGCCAGCAGGTCTGGCCTTCGACGGTGGCCTACGTGGCCCGCCTCGTCATCCATCGCTACGCCATGCTCGGCATCCTCGACGAAGCCGGCCAGCCACTGAGCGACATGGGCCTGCTGCAGACGCCCGCACCCAAGCTCGCGGCGGCCGCTGGCACCCTGCAAGTCCAGGCCGGCAAGCCCTGTCCGGAATGCGGCAACGCGACCATGATCCACAAGGACGGCTGCGATTTTTGTACGGCGTGTGGCTATGTGGGGCAGTGCGGGTG
>NZ_JBFUMO010000373.1:0-5846 GCF_054049355.1 Roseateles sp. P5_E11
GGCCCGACCTGGTGCTCTCGGGCATCAACATCGGCGCCAACATGGGAGACGACACGCTGTATTCCGGCACCGTCGCCGCCGCCACCGAGGGCTATCTGTTCGGCATCCCGTCCATCGCCTTCTCGCAGGCCGAGAAGGGCTGGGTCGAGCTGGAGGCCGCGGCCCGCGTGGCGCGCAGCGTCGTCGAGCAGGTCATTGCCGGGGGCTTAAGCCAGGGCTTCCTGCTCAACGTCAACATCCCCAACCGGGCCGATGCCGACACCCTGCCGCGCAAGATCACGCGCCTGGGCCGGCGCCATGCCAGCGAAGGCATCATCGAGCAGATCAACCCGCGCGGCGAGACCATCTACTGGATCGGCCCGGCCGGGGACGCCCGGGACGCCGGCGAGGGCACGGACTTCCACGCCACCGCCAACGGCCAGGTGTCGATCACGCCGCTGCAGGTGGACCTGACCGAACATTCGTCTCTCGGTGCCTGGGCGCAGCGCCTCGGTCTCTGAATGTCTACACCCAAGCGCTTCCCGGCCAGCCTGAAGTCGGCCACGTCACCGCAGCGTGAACTGCTGATGCCGCAGCGCCATCTGCATCAGGCCACGCGGGACGCGGCCCGGCTGGCGCGCCCCAGCGGCACCGGGCTGGACAGCGGCGCCGTGCGCCAGCGCATGGTGGACCGGCTGCGCGCCGAGGGGAAGTTCGACGAGCATGTGCTCGCCGCGATGGCCACCGTGCCGCGCCATGAATTCGTCGACAGCGCCTTGGCTGCCCAGGCCTATGAAGATACGGCCCTGCCCATCGGCCACGGCCAGACCATTTCCAAGCCCTCGGTGGTCGCCCACATGCTGGGCCTGCTGATGGCCGGCGCTGGTGCGCGTCAGCGCGGGTCGCTGGGCCGTGTGCTGGAAATCGGCACGGGTTGCGGCTACCAAGCAGCCGTCATCGCGCTGCTGGCGCGACAGCTCACCTCCATCGAGCGCCTGCAGGGTCTGCACGACAAGGCCAAAGTCAATCTGCAGCGCGTGGGGCTGCCGCGCGTGCCGCGCCTCATCTGGGGCGATGGCCGCCTGGGCCACGCAGCCAGCGGGCCTTTCGACTGCATCATCGCTGCGGCGGGCGGCGAGGACATTCCCGCCGCCTGGACCGAGCAACTCGCCCCTGGCGGACGCCTCATCGCCCCGACGGCGGCCAGCGGCCGCGGCCAGGTGCTGGTGGTGCTCGACCATGTCGTCGAGGCGGGCGTCAGCCGCTGGGTGCGCAACGAGCATGAAGCCGTGCTGTTCGTCCCCTTAAAATCCGGCGTCCTCTGACGGGGCCGTCGGCGCACCGCGCCACACAATCGGGTCGGCCTTCCAACGTGCTCTAGCCACACGATGCCCTCAAGCCTGCGCCTTTTATTCACTGCCATCACCACCTCGCTGCTGCTCAGCGCCTGCGGCACGTCGTTGCATCGTGCCGCACCGGTCGAGGACCGCAACCCGCAGCCCGCCACGGCCGCGGTGGTGCCGGCGCCCGCCGCGTCGGCGGCTTCCGCGCCCGATGCCAAGCCGCCGCTGCCGGGTGCTGAGAACGCCGGCAAAGCCGGTTACTACACCGTCAAGCCGGGTGACGCGCTGATCCGCATCGCGCTGGACAATGGCCAGAGCTGGCGTGACGTGGCCAAATGGAACAGCCTGGAGAACCCCAACCGCATCGAGGTGGGGCAGGTGCTGCGCGTCGTGCCTCCAGGTGTCGACCCCAGCGCCGTGACGGCCAAGCCCATCGCCAGCACGGCCAAGGTCGAGTCGCGGCCGCTGGACGCCAAGCCGCCGGTCGCTGCCGCGAGTGCGCCGACGGCTTCGTCCACCAGTACGCCCACACCGGCCGCATCGGAAGACGACAGCATGGCCTGGGGTTGGCCGGTCGCACAATCCATCAGCGCCGGCTTCGACGAGCAGCGCAACAAGGGTCTGGACTTTTCAGGCAAGCCGGGTGACCCGGTGCTGGCTGTCGCCGATGGACGCGTTGTTTACGCTGGTTCGGGGTTGCGCGGCTACGGCAACTTGGTCATCATCAAGCACAACAGCACCTACCTGACAGCGTATGCCCACAACCGGGCCATGCTGGTCGAGCAGGACCAAACCGTACGCAAGGGTCAGAGGATTGCCGAGATGGGTTCCACCGAGAGCGATACCGTCAAGTTGCACTTTGAAGTGCGCAAGCTCGGCAAGCCTGTCGATCCGGCCAAGCTGCTGCCGCCGCGCTGAGAAGCCGGCCAGCCAACAGTCATGCATCGGGCCAGCGATCACGTCATGAAACGCGCTGCGCCCAAGCTCAATGGACATGGTGGCAATGGCAGCGAGCCGGCTGTCATGTTGTCGGCGCTGAACGGGGGCAGCGGTGATGCCGAGCCGGTTTCAGACGTCAGCGAAGAAGACGGCCGGGCACTGCGCAATGGCGGCGACGAGGTCGAGCTCGGCAACGCGCTGCAGGCCTATCTGCGCGACATCCGCCGCACGCCGCTGCTGACGCCTCAGCAGGAATTCGACACGGCCGTTGCGGCGCGCGCGGGTGATTTCGATGCGCGCCAAGCCATGATCGAGCACAACCTGCGCCTGGTCGTCAGCATCGCCAAGAACTACCTCGGCCGAGGCCTGCCGATGAGCGATCTCATCGAGGAGGGCAATCTCGGCCTGATGCACGCCATCGGCAAGTTCGAGCCCGAGCGCGGGTTCCGTTTCTCCACCTACTCGAGCTGGTGGATACGCCAGAGCATCGAGCGCGCGCTGATGCACCAGGCCCGCTTGGTGCGGCTGCCGGTGCACATCGTGCGCGAGCTCAACCAGGTGCTGAAGGCGCGCCGCGCGCTGGAGGCCCTGCAGAGCGCCAATGGCTCCGAAGGCCGCGTGCGCGCCGAGGACGTGGCC
Organism: Roseateles sp. P5_E11; assembly: GCF_054049355.1. Classification (NCBI taxonomy): domain Bacteria; kingdom Pseudomonadati; phylum Pseudomonadota; class Betaproteobacteria; order Burkholderiales; family Sphaerotilaceae; genus Roseateles; species Roseateles sp. P5_E11. The sequence goes on from NZ_JBFUMO010000373.1 coordinate 2,901, forward strand.
CAAGCGCTGGGCCGGCCGGTCGACGAGGTGGCCGAGCTGTTGGCCTATGCCGAGCTGCCGAGTTCGCTGGATTCGCCGGTGGACCGCAACGGCGAGGGCGGCGAGTCCATGCTGGATCTGGTGGCCGACGACCAGGCTATCGACCCGATGGGCCTGCGCCTGTCGCACGAGGTCGAGGAGTTGCTGCAGCACGGGCTGGCCAGCCTCAACGACCGTGAGCGCGAGGTGCTGTCGGGCCGCTACGGCCTGTCGGACCGCGAACCGGAGACGCTGGACGTGCTGGCCATCCGCCTCAAGCTGACGCGCGAGCGCATCCGCCAGATCCAGATCGAGGCGCTGGCCAAGCTCAAGCGCAACATGATGCGCCACGGCGTGGATCGGGACTCGATCTTCTAGAGCCCTCGACGGCACCTCGGATAATCCGGGGATGAATCAGACGACGGAATGGCTCAAGGTCGAAAGTATCGAACTTGAGGCGCAGGGCGTGGCGCACAACGCCGAGGGCAAGGTGGTCTTCATCGACGGTGCCTTGCCGGGTGAGATCGTGAAGGCGCAGATCTCGCGCCGCAAGAACAACTGGGAGCAAGGCCAGCTCACCGAAATCAAGAAGGAAAGCTCGCTGCGCGTGACGCCGGGCTGCCCGCACTTCGGCCTGCACGCCGGCGCCTGCGGCGGCTGCAAGATGCAGCATCTGCAGGCCGGCGCCCAGGTGGCGGTGAAACAGCGCGTGGTGGAGGACCAGCTCTGGCATCTCGGCAAGGTCAAGGCCGAGGTGCTGCTGCGGCCCATCGAGGGCCCGACCTGGGGCTATCGCTACCGCGCGCGATTCTCGGTGCGCTATGTGCAGAAGAAGGGCGTCGTGCTGATCGGCTTTCACGAGCGCAAGAGCCGCTATGTGGCCGACATGCAGGTCTGCAAGGTCGTGCCCAAGGTCGTCAGCGACCTGCTGATGCCGATGCGCGAGCTGATCATGGCGATGGCCGAGCGCGACCGCCTACCCCAGATCGAACTGGCCATGGGCGACGAGGTCATTGCGCTGGTGCTGCGCCACCTGAACCCGCTGCCGGACGGCGACATCGCGCTGCTGCGCGAGTTCGCCGCCAAACACGGCGTGCAGTGGTGGCTGCAGCCCAAAGGGCCGGACACGGTCAAGTTGCTCGACGAAGGCGGGCCGCAACTGGCCTACCGCCTGCCCGAGTTCGGCGTGACCATGCCGTTCAAGCCGACCGACTTCACGCAAGTCAACCCGCACATCAACGCCACCCTGGTCGGCCGTGCGCTGCGCCTGCTGGCTGTCGAGCCGGATGACCGGGTCATCGACTGGTTCTGCGGCCTGGGCAATTTCACGCTGCCGCTGGCCACCAAGGCGCGCGAGGTGCTGGGCATCGAGGGCAGCGAGACGCTGGTGCAGCGCTCGCGCGAGAACGCGGCGCTGAACGGCCTGGCGCACAAGGCGAGCTTCGTTGCGCGCAACCTGTTCGAGATGACGCCTGAACTGCTGGCATTGGATGGTGCAGCGGACCGCTGGCTCATCGACCCGCCGCGCGAAGGCGCCTTTGCGCTGGCCAAGGCGGTGGCGGACATCGCCCAGGACCCGTCGCTGGCGCCGGGCTGGATGGCACCGAAGCGCATCGTCTACGTCAGCTGCAACCCGGCAACGCTGGCGCGCGATGCCGGCTTGCTCGTCAATGTGGCGGGCTATCGCTGCACGGCGGCCAGCGCGGTCAACATGTTCCCGCACACGGCGCACGTCGAATCGATCGCAGTCTTCGATCGCTGAAGCGCACGTTGCTCAAGTAAATCCCGGCTCGCCCATTGCGACGACCGGGATTTTTTGCTTTTCGGCCTACGTGTTAGTCCGGACTCGGTCCCGGTGCGAAGTAGACAAAATGAATAAACAACATTGTTTAGTTGTTTTGCCGAGCATCGGGTCCACCCGGCCGGCGTCATGACTTCCACAGGAGACAAGCCAGCATGCCYATTCGAAATCTGTTGCCCCGAGTCCTGGGCACTGCCTGCCTGGCCCTCGGGCTCGCGTCGTCCGCGCTTGCGCAAACCACCCTGGCCCTGCCGCAACCGGCCCTCAAACGCGGCGTGAACGCGCTGGGCTATGACCCGCTCTGGAGCGAGCCGGCCAAGGCGCGCTTCCAGCTGCGCCATATGCAGGCCATCCGCGATGGTGGCTTCGACCATGTGCGCCTGAACCTGCATGCCTTCGAGCACATGGACGCCGAAGGCCGCTTGTCGACGGCTTGGCTGAAGACGCTGGACGAGATGACAGCCGCGGCGCTGAGCGCGGGCCTGCAGGTCATCCTGGACCAGCACAACTTCAACGACTGCGCCAAGGAGATCGACAAGTGCCGGACGCGACTCAAGGCCTTCTGGCGCCAAATCGCCCCGCGCTACAAGGACGCGCCCGACGCGGTGCTGTTCGAGATCCTGAACGAGCCCAACGGCGCGGCCGACGCGGTATGGAACGACATGCTGGCCGAGAACCTGGCCATCATCCGCGAGACCAACCCGAAGCGCCGCGTCGTCGTCGGGCCGAAGTTCTGGAACTCGCTGGATCAGCTCGACACCCTGAAGCTGCCCGAGTCCGACCGCAACCTGGTCGTGACCTTCCATTACTACACGCCCATGGAGTTCACCCACCAGGGCGCGTCATGGACGCCGCAGTTCCAGAAGCTGTCCGGCGTGACCTGGGGCACGGCCGCCGAGCTGGACAAGCTCAAGCAGGACTTCGATCGCGTGAAGGCTTGGGCGCAGCGCACGGGCCGGCCGATTCTGCTGGGCGAGTTCGGTGCCCTGGAGACGGCGGGCATGGCGCAGCGCGTGGCCTGGACTGCGGCGGTCGCCCGAGCTGCCGAGGCGCGCAGCTTCGGTTGGAGTTATTGGCAGTTCGACTCAGACTTCGTCGTCTGGGACATGCAGGCAGACGGCTGGGTC
>NZ_JBFUMO010000374.1:0-5845 GCF_054049355.1 Roseateles sp. P5_E11
GTGCTGCACCCCGTGCTTGGTGCAGGGGAGACGTTCTGGATCGTGGCGCAGTCGAGCAACCCGTCTCCAGAAAATCCGGTCTGGGTCACCGTGGTGAGCGAAACGCCGCACCTTGGCGGCAACATCAATACCGCTTCGGGCCCCCAGTGGGAGGTCGGATACACCACGTGGACACCAGCGGCCGTCGTGACGGCGACGCCTGTGCCCGAGCCGGCGACCCTCGCGTTGGGGCTGATCGGCCTGCCAGTCGTCTTGCGCCTGGCGCGCCGTCGCGCCGCGGCCTGACCGGACGCGTGCTGACCAGGCGGGTAAGGCGTGCAGGGCATACGGAAAGTATCCAAGTGGCGCAGGCGCTGAAAGCCGCGCCATTACGAACTTTCAGTTCTTGCCCCATGAACGAAATCGCCTTTATCCCGCCTGGCCCACCTTTTGGCGGAGTCATTTCTCCGTCAAAGGATGGAGACGGGCGGCAATCCTTCGTCTGATGCCGCGCCCGTCTTCTTGCGGAGCCGCAGGCAAGCTCATGTCGGCAAAGTGGGTTGCATCTCTGGCAATTCCGGTACCCAGCATGAACATCCACTCTGAGTTCACTCCCTCGGGTCTCGCGACTCGCCTGGCGGCTGCTGCAGCCTTGGGCGGCTTGCTGCTCGCAGCACCTGCCCAGGCAAGCGAGGCACTCGCCAAGAAGTACGCATGCGCTGCATGCCATCAGGTCGACCGCAAGGTCGTCGGTCCGTCGTTCAAGGACATCGGCGCCAAGTACGCCGACGGCAGCGTCAAGCCCGAGGCGCTGGCTGCCCGCATCAAGGCCGGCAGCAGCGGCCGCTGGGGTCCGGTGCCCATGCCGGCGCAGCCGCAGGTGCCCGCTGAGGACCTTGCGACGCTGTCCAGCTGGATCCTGTCGATGAAGAAGTGAGGCCACCCATGAACTACACACTCAACATCAACGGCAAGCCGCGGAAGGTCGACAACGTCGACGATGACACTGCGCTGCTGTGGGTCATCCGCGACGTGCTCGGCATGACCGGCACCAAGTTCGGCTGTGGCATGGCGCTGTGCGGTGCCTGCACCGTCTACCTGGACGGCCAGCCCACCCGCTCGTGCCAGTTGCCCATTGGCACCATCGGCAAGCAGAAGATCACCACCATCGAGGCCATCGGCGACACCGCCGTCGGCCGTCAGGTTCAAAAGGTCTGGGTGATGAAGGAGGTGCCGCAGTGCGGCTACTGCCAGTCCGGCCAGGTGATGGCGGCGACCGCGCTGTTGCGCGACAACCCCAAGCCCACTGACGCCGACATCGACGCCGCTATGTCAGGGAACATTTGCCGATGCGGCACCTATGTCCGCATTCGCGAAGCCATCCACGAAGCGGCCCGCGGGCTGTCAACGACGGGGAGCACGACATGAAGCGCGACGATCTCCCTTCTGTCCCCGCCGACTCCGCCCTGTCGCGCCGCACCTTCCTGGGGAGTGGTGCCGCGCTGGTGATGAGCTTCCACCTCGGCGCCGAAGCGGCGGCAGCGAAGGCTGCGCCCGCGGTGCTGGCCCCCAATGCCTACCTGCGCATCGGCGCCGACGACAAGATTGCTCTCGTAGTGGCCCTCGTCGAGATGGGTCAGGGCACCTTCACCTCCGTGCCCATGCTCATCGCCGAGGAGCTGGACGTGGATCTCGCGCAGCTCACTATCGAGCAGGCGCCTGCAGACGAGGCGCGCTATGGCCACCCGCTGTATGTCAAGCAGATCACCGGAGGCTCCGCCGGCATACGCGGTGCCTGGGCCAAGCTGCGGCTGGTGGGCGCCACCACCCGCCTGATGCTCGTCACCGCCGCGGCCAACACCTGGCAGGTCCCAGTTTCCGAATGCCGCACACAGAGCGGCGTGGTCACACATGCCCCGACAGGACGGCAACTGCGCTACGGCCAGCTCGTGGCGGCAGCAAGCCAGCTGCCGGTGCCGGCTGAGGCCCCCCTGAAGGCTCAAAAGGACTTCCGGCTGGTAGGCACCCGTGCGCACCGGCCTGACACGCCCAGCAAGGTCAACGGCACCGCAAAGTTCGGCATCGACGCCACGGCACCCGGCATGAAGATCGCCGCGCTTGCAATCTGCCCGGTGTTTGGCGGCAAGGTGGGCACGGTGGACGACAAGGCCGCACGCAAGGTGCGGGGCGTCCGCGACGTGCTTGTCTCGGACGATGCGGTGGCGGTCGTGGCCGACCACAACGGCGCGGCAAAGAAAGGCCTGGCCGCGCTGAAGATCACGTGGAATGAAGGCAAGTCAGCGAGCTTCTCGTCTGCTGCCTGGCAGAAGCAGTTGACCGATGCCCTGAAGCAGCCGGGCATCACGCCAGTCAATGAAGGGGATTTCGACGCCGCATGGAAAGCCGGGGCGCAGCGACTGGAAGCCACCTACCTGGTGCCGCCGCTGGCGCATGCAACGATGGAGCCGCTCAACTGCCTGCTGCACATCCGCAAGGATGGCGCGGAGGTGTGGCTTGGCACGCAAGCGCCCGCGCGGGTTCAACGCCTGGTCGCCCAGGCTGCCGGTCTGCCACCGGAGAAAGTGGTGGTTCACAACCATCTCATCGGCGGTGGTTTCGGACGCAAGCTCGAGGCGGACTATGTCGAGACGGCCGCCAAGCTCGTCAAGCAGGTGCGCTATCCGGTCAAGGTCATCTTCAGCMGAGAAGAGGACTTCCAGCACGACGCCTACAAGCCCATGTTTGTGGACCAGCTGTCAGCCGCGCTCGACAAGGACGGAAAACCGCTGGGCCTGCTCCATCGCTTCTCAGGCGCCTCGGTGCTGGCCCGCTATGAGCCGGCCTGGCTGACCAATGGCCTCGATACGGACGCCGTGCATGACGCGGATTCCATTTATCCCATCGCGGCCCGGCGTGTGAACTACGTGCGGCATGAGGCTGAAGACGGCCCGATGACGGGCAACTGGCGTGGCGTGGGCCCGACCCACCACGCCTTCGTCACCGAGTGCTTCATCGACGAGATGGCTGCTGCGGCCAAGGCCGATCCAGTCGCCTACCGCGCTGGCCTGCTGGCTACGAAACCACGTGCGTTGAACGTGCTGAAGCTGGCTGCCGAGAAGGCCCAGTGGGGCAAGGCAGCGCCCAAGGGATCAGGTCGTGGCGTGGCCGTGCTTGATGCCTTTGGCAGCTATGGGGCGCTGGTAACGGATGTGACTGTCGCGGCCGATGGCACCCTCAAGGTCGATCGGATGGTGTTCGTCGTGGACTGCGGGCAGATGATCAATCCGGAAGGTGTGGAGGCGCAGGTGCAGGGCGGGCTGGTGTTCGGCCTGAGCGCGGCGCTGTACGGTCCGGTCACCATCGAGAACGGCCGTGTGATGCAGAGCAACTTCCATGATCACCCGGTGCTGCGCAACAGCGAGACGCCGAAGATCGAGGTCCACCTCGTTCAGAGCAGTGAGCCTCCCGGCGGCATGGGCGAGGTCTCGACGCCGCTGGTGGTGCCTTCGCTGCTGAATGCGATCTTCGTCGCGACGGGTAAGCGTCTGCGGACGTATCCAGTCGTGCAGGATCAGCTGCGCACCGCTTGACGGATCTGGGGGAGGGCGGCTATCGAATCCGTTCTCCGGACCCGAGCACTTCGGCCGGCGCCCGGGGAAGGGCACCTGCAGGCTGCGTTCCGCTCGGGCCTGAATAGGCTGCGGCGCGGCGCTTGGGCAGTGGGCAAGACTCGACGGGCATGCCCGGTGTTCGCCCAATGCTCATGTGGCCGCGTGAATGGTCTGGACCAGTACCCCGGTCCGGAAAAGATGGGCCGGCTCATAAGGCCGGCCCATTTGCCCTTACCTTCGGGCTGTGGGCTGATCTGGCGGGAACTCGGTCGAAGTGGTGAGATGTCGCCAGGCTGCCGTCTCCTGCTCGCGCAGTGTTCGGGCCTGGACGATGCGCCGCAGTGTGTCGCTGCCGAAGGGCATGTGCCTTGGGGGCTGCCGGTGCGTGGAGAGTGCGACCAAGGCTTCGGCCAGGCGCTCCGGGTCGCCCGGCTGCTGCCCGTGCGCCGCGTCGACGAACGCTCGGGTGCGGCCGACCGTGGCCTCGTAGTCGTCGATGCGGCCGCCGCTGCGGACCAAGGACCGGGACGACAGGAAGTCGGTCCGGAAGTAGCCGGGCTCAATGGCGGTGGAATGGATACCCAAGGGCTCCAGTTCCAGCGCCATCGACTCGCTGATTCCCTCGACCGCGAACTTGGTGGCGCAGTAGACGCCCCAGCCGGCCGACGCTGCGATGCCGCCGATCGACGACACGTTGATCACCCAGCCGCTGCGCCGCTGGCGCATGTGAGGCAGCACGGCCCGGGTGACGTTCAGCAGGCCGAAGACGTTGGTGCGAAAGACATCCTCGGCTTCACACGCAGTGACCTCCTCGACGGCGCCCAGAAGGCCGCGTCCGGCGTTGTTCACCAGCACGTCGACGCGCCCGAAGGCGTCGATTGCTCGGGTCACAGCATCTCGGGCTTCGTCCTCGCGCGTGACATCAAGTTGCAGCGCCAGCAGCTGCCGTTGCCGCCCCAGCCTTTCTTCGACGGCCTGGGCGTCCCGTGCCGTTGCAACCACGGCGTCGCCTACCGCCAGCGCGCTGCTGGCGATCGCGGCGCCGAGTCCCCGTGAACCACCTGTGATGAACCAGACTTTCATAGCATTTCTCCGATATTCCAGGTGGCCCCGGTGGTCAGCCRGTGAACACGGTTTCCCAGGTCCAGGCGTCGCGGGGCTGGTTGTGCATGGCCCAGAACGCGTCGGCCACGCCCTCGGCGTTGCTGGAGCCAGGGCTCACCAGCGTGCTCACCGACACCATGGCGATGTGCACGTTGCGAGCCTTCATCGGCTCGAACAGCGCACTGGCCGCGCCGCGCAGTGCCGCCTTGCCGGTGCTCAGCGACAGGAAGTCCGGCGTGGGCTGGATGCCGAAGCCGCCACCCGTGAGCAGGATGGTGCCGCCGCCGTTCTTCTCGATGGCCGCCGCCGCCGGGCCGATCGCCGCCAGCGCGCTGGTGACGTTGGCGTGGATGTCGGAGATCAGCGAGTCCACCGTCTCGTCTTCCAGCCGGCGCGGCTGCAGCGCGCCCACCTTGTCATAGTGCAGCACGCCAGCGTTGTAGTGCAGCACGGACAGCTGGTCGGCGTGGCGGGCCACCAGGGCGGCGACGTCCTTCGGATTGGACGCCTCGACGGTGTCGAACTCGAAGTCCACCGGGCCGCTCTTGGCCAGGCGCTCGCGCAGGGCCTTGGGGTCCCGGGTGGCCAGCACGACGCGGTAGCCGGCGGCCTGGAAGCGCTTGGCCGTGGACAGGCTCATGCCGGGGCCGGCGGCGATGGTCAGCAGGGTCTTGGTCATGGTTGTTCTCCTTCGGTGCGGTGCTCAGGCGACGACCTGGGCCAGCTCGATGAGGTTGCCGAACGGGTCCGCGATGAAGGCCAGGCGACGGCCGATGACGGGCAGCTCGAAGGGCTCGGTGACGATGGTCACGCCGCGGCGGCGCAGCTCGGCGACGGTGGCGTCCATGTCATCCACGTTGATGCAGAAGTGGTGGTAACCGGCCAGGCGCAGGCTGTCGCCCAGGTCCGAGTAGACCGACTTGGGGATCGGGGGCGGGTTGCCGCCGCCCAGGATCTCCACGAAGAACGCGTCGTCGGTGGCCGGGGCGATGTAGGCCAGCTGCTGGTCGGCGTAGGGCCACTGGTGCACGACGCGGAAGTCCAGCTTCTCGGTGTACCAGGCAATGGCCTGCTCGAAGTTGGGGACGCGCACGGCGACGTGGTGGCCCTTCATGGAGGCGAAGGGGCTCTTGGCGTTGATGGCGGGCGTG
>NZ_JBFUMO010000375.1:0-5838 GCF_054049355.1 Roseateles sp. P5_E11
GCATCAGATCCTGCCGCAGGTGGAACGTTTCCCGATGAGCCGCGTCAACGACGCACTGGATCACCTGCGCTCAGGCAAGGCGCGCTACCGCGTGGTGTTGGACGCCGATTTCTAGTCGCCAGTCGGTGCAGGTGCCTCCGGCGACGTGGCCGTGGTCGCCGACTTCGGCTGGCGCTGCACCTGCTGCGGGTAGGGAATGTCCACGCCCAGGCGCTGCAGCGTGTGCAGCACGGCCAGGTTGACGTCCGAGCGCACGCCGCCGCTGCCGTTCTCGGGGTCCATGATCCAGAAGAACACGCTCAGCTCCAGGCCGCTGTCGGCAAAGCGGCTCAGCTGCACCGATGGCCCCGGGTCGCTCAACACGCGCGGGACTTCGGTGACGGCTTTGGTGATGGCCTGCATGACGTTGTCGACGTCGCAGTCGTAGTCCACCTGCACCACCGTCGACAGCAGCACGCGCGGGTCGGCCAGCGAGGAGTTCTCGACCCGCTGAGTGATCAGGATCTCGTTGGGCACGATGGCTTCCTTGCCGCCGAGCGACCGGATCACCGTGTAACGCGTCTTGATGTCGGTCACGCGGCCCTCGAAGCCGTCGACCTTGACCATGTCGCCGATGCGCAAGCTCCGCTCGGCCAGGATGACAAAGCCRCTCACGTAATTCGCCGCCAGCTTCTGCAGGCCAAAGCCCAGGCCGACGCCGAGCGCCCCACCCAGCACGCCCAGGGCCGTCAGGTCGATGCCCGCGGCCGACAGCGCGAACAGCAGGCCGATGAAGAGCAGCAGCGAGCGGATCGCGTTGGACGCGATCTTGCGCATGGACAGGTCCAGTGACTCGCGGCGCAGCAGCTGGGCCTCGATGGCCGACGAGATCCACAGCGCAACGACCAGCACCAGCGTAGCCGTCAACCCGCCCTCGATGAGGTTGCGCAGCGTCAGCTTGACGGTGCCGAATTTCCAGCCGATGTCGTCCAGCTCGTCCATCAGCACGGGCCACAGCCCGGTGATCCACAGCACCGCGCCGATCCACACCAGCCAGGAGCCCAGCTTCTCCAAGGCCTTGAAGGCGGTCGAATTGGGCCAGGCGGCGCGCAGCACGCGGGCGATGAGGCGGATGGCGGCCAGCGACACCAGCACCGGCAGCGCCAGCTTGAACAAGGCCGGTGCCAGCCCGTACAGCGGCAGCAGGCGGCGCGCGCCAAAGGCCAGGGCCAGGGCGAACAGCGGGAAAAGCGTGCCGTCGATGACGCGATCGCCGAACAGCACGCTGTTCTCGCGCCGGGTGACGGCGCGCGACAGCGCCCAACTCAGCAACCCTGCCAGAGCCAGGCAGCCGAATAGCAGGCCCCATTCGGCCAGCGCGTCGGCGCTGAAGACGCGGGTCAGCAAGGCCTGGAGTTCGGCCAGGCTCAAAGGTTGGTGCATACGGTTTTAGTCAGTTGGGGACAGAGCTACTCGCTGCGCTCGGGCGGTCTGTCCCGCAAAATTCTCAGCTTAGTTGGGGACAGAGCTACTCGCTTCGCTCGGGCGGTCTGTCCCGCAAAGTTCACAAATCAGCCAATACGCGCAAATGGATGCCCACGCTGCGCGCGAGGGCGTGCAGGTTATAGCCGCCCTCCAGGACCGACACGATACGGCCTTGCGCATGACGGTCGGCCACGGCCTTGATCTTCTGCGTGATCCATTCGTAGTCGGCCTCGATGAGGCCCAACTGGCCGAGATCGTCGTCGCGGTGGGCGTCGAAGCCGGCGGAGATGAAGATCATCTGCGGCTTGAAGCGCTCCAGGGCCGGCAGCCACATGGCCTCGATGATCTCGCGCACCTCGCCGCCACGCGTGTAGGCCGGCAGCGGCACGTTGACCATGTTGGTGCCCTTGGGGACGGCGCCGCTGTAGGGGTAGAGCGGATGCTGGAACAGGCTGACCATCAGCACGCGGTCGTCGCCGGCAATGATGTCCTCGGTGCCGTTGCCATGGTGGACGTCGAAGTCGACGATGGCCACGCGCTTGAGGCCGCGCCGGTCCAGCGCGTGCCGCGCAGCGATGGCCACGTTGTTGAAGAAGCAAAAACCCATGCTCTGGTCGCGCGTGGCATGGTGGCCCGGCGGGCGCACCGAGCAGAAGGCGTTGTCGGCACGGCCGTCGATGACGAGGTCGGTCGCCTGCACGGCAGCACCCGCCGCATGCAGGGCGGCGGTCCAGGTATGGGCGTTGGCCGAGGTGTCGGGGTCGACGGCGCAACGTTCGCCCGTCTCGGCGCAGTCCCGCAGCAGGGCGCCGATCTCGGCGACATAGCCGTGGGTGTGAGCCAGCTCCACGTCCTTGAGGTCCACCGGCCGGGCGTCGAAGTACTCGAGCGCCTGGCCCAGGCCCGAGGCGATCAGCCAGTCGTCGATGGCAGCCAGCCGCTCCGGGCATTCGGGATGGCCTTCGCCCATGTCGTGGCGGCGGCATTCGGGAGGGTTGAAGTAGGCGGTGGGCATGTCTCTTGATATGGTCCAGCCTCATGACGCAAGCTCCATCACGAACGCTGGCAGCGCAACTGCTGGCACTGCAAAACCAGATTAGCACGGTCATCAAGGGCAAGCCGGCGCAGATCGCCGATTCCCTGGCCTGCCTGATCGCCGGCGGCCACCTGCTGATCGAGGACCTGCCCGGCGTCGGCAAGACGACGCTGGCCCATGCACTGGCCATTTCCCTGGGGCTGAGGTTCTCGCGCCTGCAGTTCACGGCCGACCTGCTGCCCAGCGACCTGCTGGGTGTCAGCGTCTACGAGCGCGAGAAGAACGGCTTCGCCTTCCACCCCGGCCCGGTGTTCGCCCAGGTGCTGCTGGCCGACGAGATCAACCGCGCCGGCCCCAAGACGCAAAGCGCGCTGCTGGAGGCCATGGAGGAGCACCAGGTCAGCATCGAGGGCATCAGCCACCCGCTGCCCGAGCCCTTCTTCGTCATCGCCACGCAGAACCCCAGCGAGCAGCTCGGCACCTTCCCGCTGCCGGAGTCGCAGCTGGACCGCTTCCTGATGTGCATCTCGCTGGGCTACCCCGACGCCGCCGCCGAGCGCGAGCTGCTGACCGGGCAGGACAGCCGCGAGCAACTGCGGTCGCTGGGCGCCCTCATGACGCCGGCGGAGCTGATCCAGGCGCAAGCCGCCGTCAAGGCCATCCACGCCGCGCCGCCGCTGCTGGACTACCTGCAGGCACTGATTGCGGCCACACGCTCGGGCCAATGGTTCGTGGAAGGCCTGTCGCCGCGCGCCGGCCTGGCCGTGCTGCGAGCCTCCCGCGCCCGGGCCCTGCTGCAGGGGCGCGACTATGTGTCGCCCGACGACGTGCAGGCCATCCTGCCGCAAACCATCGCCCACCGCCTGCAGCCTCGCGCCGGCGCGGGCCGCGGCGCTCGCGAGCAGGTGCGGGCGATGATCGAAGCCATCGCCCTCCCCTAGCTTGGCGCTGATTGCCGGCCTGGCGCTCCTGCGCAGCCGGCACGTCGCGGTTGGCCAGACGGGTTCGGCCCGGGCAGATCGGCGGCATGGTTATCCTGCCGCCCCATGTACGTGCCCTTCTTCGGCTTGAAACAAGCGCCGTTCTCGATCGCGCCGGACCCGCATTACCTGTTCATGAGCGAGCGCCACCGCGAGGCGCTGGCCCATCTGCTGTATGGGCTGGACGGGGGCGGCGGCTTCGTGCTGCTCACCGGCGAGATCGGCGCCGGCAAGACCACCGTCTGCCGCTGCTTCCTGGAGCAGATCCCGGCGAAATGCAACGTCGCCTATATCTTCAACCCCAAGCTCACCGTCCCTGAGCTGCTGCAGGCGATCTGCGACGAATTCCATGTCGTGGTGCCGGCGGGCGCGCGGACGGTGAAGGACTACGTCGACCCGCTGAACGCCTTCCTGCTGGCGCAGCACGCTGCCGGGCGCAACAACGTGCTGATCATCGATGAGGCGCAGAACCTCTCGGCCGACGTGCTGGAGCAATTGCGCCTGCTGACCAATCTGGAAACCAGTGAGCGCAAGCTGCTCCAGGTGGTGCTGATCGGCCAACCCGAGCTCCGCGGCATGCTGGCCCGGCCGGAGCTGGAGCAGCTGGCGCAGCGCGTGATCGCGCGCTTTCACCTGGGCGCGCTGTCCGAGGCCGAGACGGCACAGTACATCCGTCACCGCCTGAACGTGGCCGGCCTCACCGGCGCGCTGCCCTTCGACCGCAAGGGGCTGCGCCTCATCCACCAGCTCACCCGCGGCGTGCCGCGCCGCATCAACCTGCTCTGCGATCGCGCACTGCTGGGCGGCTATGCCAGCGGCCAGGCGCAGGTCACGCGAACAATAGTGCGCCAGGCTGCGCGCGAGATGTTCGACGAGCAGGCCGCACCGCCCGTGCCCAGGCGCAGGCCCGTCGCGGCGGGCATTGGTGTGGCCCTGCTGGCCGCGGCCATCGTGGGCGGCTGGCTGGCCTGGCGGGCGCAGCAGGCCACCATGGACGGACGCCTGCAGAAGGCCAGAGCGGAGGGCATGGCCGCGGCTGCCAGCGCGGCATCTGCTGCGGCAGCGGCTGCGAGTGCGGCTTCGCAACCCGCCTCCGCGGCCAGCCGCACCGAGCCAGCCCCCGAACTGCTGACGCTCGCCGACTGGAAGCCGCAGGACGCCGACGCCTGGGCGGCCCTCGCCCAGCGCTGGGGCCTGCCGCTGCCGGACAAGGCCGACCCCTGCACCGTGGCCGCGCAGCGCGGCCTGCAGTGCTACCGCAGCGGCAGCGGCAGCCTCTCGCTCATCCGCCTCATCGACCGCCCCGTGCTGCTGACCCTGCAGCGCCCCGGCCACCCGGCGGCCCTGGCCGCGCTGGTGGCGCTGGACGCGCAGCACGCCACGCTGGTCGTGGACGGCACGCCCCGCCGCGTCACGCTACCCGAGCTGGCCGGCGCCTGGCGCGGCGAGTTCACGACCTTCTGGCGCGTGCCACCGGGCTATGCCGAGCGGGCCGAGAACATCGTTCCCCTGCGCAACTGGCTGGCCACACAGCTCGCCAGCGTGCCGGGTAGCGCGCCGTCCGCGCCGGCCTCCGCACCCGCGCCCGGCTGGCCCGAGCTGAGCCGCCAGGTGCAGGCCTTCCAGGCCAGCCAGGGTTTGCAACCCGATGGCCGCGTCGGCCCCATCACCCTGATGCAAGTCAACCGGGCTGCCGGTATAGCCGAGCCGCGCCTGGACGTGGCGCGCTGAACGCGAGAATCGCAAGACCTAACGCCATGTCCTACATCCTCGACGCCCTGCGCCGTGCCGAAGCCGATCGCGAACGCGAGCGCGGCCAGGTGCCGGGCCTGAACACCCAAGCGGTATCCACCAGCGACGCCGCCCGCGCCGCCGGCCCACGCCGCTGGCTGCCCTGGGCCGGCGGCGGCCTGCTGCTGCTGGCTGGCATCGGCGCCGGCAGTTGGTGGGCAAGCGGCCCGCAGGACGCGACCCCGCCGGTTTCGCCGCCAACGCCCACCCCGGTGGCCACCGCGGCGCCAGTGGCTGTGCCCGCGCCACCCGCCGCGCCAACGCCACAGCCCACCGCGTCCGCCTCGCCCTACCTGCCACTCGTGCCGCCGCCGGTCGCGGTGACCACAGCACCGGCGCCCCGTCCCGTCAGCGAGGCCACGGCGCCGGCACCCGTGGCTGTCGCCGTGCCTGCCCCCGTTCCTCCAGCACCGCCCGCCCCAGCTCCCACCCCAGCCGCCGAAGCTCCCATCCCCCGCCTGGCCGAGCTGCCCGAAGCCATCCGCCGCGACGTGCCCCGCATCGTCGTCAGCGGCTCCGTCTACTCCGACGACCCGCGCGGCCGCTTCGCGATGATCAATGGCGAGG
>NZ_JBFUMO010000376.1:0-5832 GCF_054049355.1 Roseateles sp. P5_E11
CTACCTGGACAAGCTGCCCTTCCTGGACGGCGTGCTGCCGGAGTGGGCCAAGGGCATCGGCGTGTCGGCCAACTACACCTACATCGACGCCAAGCAAAGCCTGTACAAGCAGATCTACAACCCCTATTGCGATGCGGGCAGGACGCAGACGAATGGCACCTTGCACCTGTTCGGCTGCGACACCAACGGCGTGCCGTTCAACGATCTGCCGCTGCCCTACATGGCCAAGAACGCGGCCAACTTCGTCTTGATGTACGACCGCGGCCCGTTTTCGGCACGGCTGGCCTACAACTGGCATAGCCGGGTGCTGCAGGGGGCGGATGCCAATGGCACGCGCGGCGATGATGCGACGAGCGCGGACCCGACGCGCCCGGGTGCCCGGGATGTGGGCTGGGGCCTGCCGACCTGGCAGGAGGCGTWCGGCCAGTGGGACGCGGGCATGAACTACAGGTTCAGCGACCAGTTCAGTATGTCGCTCAACATGACGAACCTGAACAACGTCATCGTCCGCCAGACGCAGCAGCAGCACATCGGCACGATGGGGCGTGCGTGGTTCTACCCTGGCCGCAGCTACTCAATGAGCGCACGCTACGAGTTCTGACGCGGTCCCTGACGCGGCGTAACTGCATGCCGCCTGGACGGACTGTCCGGGCGGCATGCCCACTTGCGTGGGTCGGCGCCGCGTGGCCAGAGATGGAAATGATGGACGTCGGCGCAGATCATTGATGGCGCCCAAGAACTTSGCAGRGTYTCTATGACGCAGAAARTTGMTCGCATCGTCGTCGTGGGCGGTGGCAGCGCCGGCTGGATGGTGGCCGCGGCGCTGGTCACCGGGCTGAAGGGCCGCGCCRCCGTCGAGGTGGTCGAGTCCGAGGAGATCGGCATCRTCGGCGTKGGYGARGCCACCTTCCCGTCCATCCGCAACTACAACCAGCTGATCGGCATCGACGAGCGCGATTTCCTGCGCGCCACSAACGGCACCTACAAGCTGGGCATCCGCTTYTGCGACTGGCTGGACGTGGGCAAGGAYTACTTCCACACCTTCGGCCACTTCGGCAACCTGTTCGGTTCGCAGACGCTGTGGGGCCAGCACCGCCGCATGGGGCTGRCCGARCCGCTGGGCGTGCAGTGCGTGCCGACGGTGATGGCGATGAAGGGCCGCTTCGTGCTGCCCGACGAGCAGGCGCAGTTCAAGTACGCCTACCACTTCGAYGCYGTCCAGTACGCYGCCTTCCTGCGCAAAYTGGCCGTGCAGCGYGGTGCCCGCCACACGCTGGGACGCATCACCGACGTGTCYCGCCGTGCCGATGGYGGCGTGGCCGCCGTGCAGCTGGAGGACGGCCGGCGCATCGARGGYGACCTGTTCGTCGACTGCTCGGGCTTTCGTTCCYTGYTGTTGGGCCAGRCGCTGGMMGAGCCCTTCGTCGACTTCAGCCACTGGCTGCCCGTCGACGGCGCCTGGGCCTGTCCCACCGAGCGGGTCGGCGAGGAACTGGCCCCGTACACCCAGGCCACGGCGCTGGAAGGGGGCTGGGCGTGGCGCATCCCGCTGCAGAACCGCACCGGTCATGGCCACGTSTTCTCAAGCCGCTTCATCGACGCCGACCGTGCCCGCGAACAGCTGCTGGCCCGGCTCGACGGCAAGCCGCTCGGCGAGCCGCGGTTGTTGCGCTTCACCACCGGCCACCGCGAGCGCTTCTGGGTGCACAACGTCGTCGCCATCGGCCTGTCCTCCGGCTTCCTGGAGCCGCTCGAGTCCACCAGCATCTACCTGATCCAGGACGGCATCAGCCGTCTCATGACCCTGCTGACCGCCGGCCGGCCGGTGGACGAGAACGACCGGGCCCTGTTCAACGACGGCGCGGCTCGCCGCTTCGCGCGCATCCGCGACTTCATCATCCTGCACTACTGCCTGACCCGCCGCCGCGACAGCGAGCTGTGGCGGCACGTGTCATCGATGGAGCTGCCAGAGACGCTGGCCTTCCGGATGGAGCTGTGGCGTCGCTACGGCGTGCTGCATGAGTACGACGAAGAGGGGTTCGACGCCACCAGCTGGCTGGCCATCCACGCCGGCATGGAGCACTGGCCGGAGCGCAACGATCCGGTCTTCGCGGAGATTTCGCCGGAGCGSGCCAYGCAGGCGCTGGACCAGCGTCGCAAGGCCATCGAAGCCTCGGTGGCGCGCATGCCGCAGCACCATCGCATGCTGCTCAAGATGCTGGGCTGATCCCTGGCKCRTCTTGAGCTCATGCGGGCACGATAAAAACCATCTGCTGCACGCCCACTGGCGTCAGCTCGGACTGATCAACCTGAAAGGTGAAGCGCCATGCGGCATGGGTCGAAATCGCCCGTAGTTTTCCCAGCGGATGGCCGTTTCGCCGCTCCGCATCGTTCCGAATCGAGGTTTCCCATGATTGCGCGCGTGCTTGCGCTCCTGGCGCTTGTCCAGGCCTGCGTCTGGCCGCAGCCGAGCCAGGCCGAGAACCCCGTCGTCCAGACCAGCTTCACCGCCGATCCGGCACCGTTGGTGCACAAGGGGGTTGTCTACCTCTACACCGGGCAGGACGAGGACGACGCCCGCGACTTCAAGATGCGCAACTGGCGGCTCTACGCGTCGACCGACATGTCGAACTGGACCGACAAGGGCGTCGTGGCGTCGTTGGCCACCTTCCCCTGGGCGGTGCAGGACAACGATGCCTGGGCTTCCCAGGTGGTCGAGCGCGACGGCAAGTTCTACCTTTACGCGTCGGTGAGTGTGCAGGGCTGGCCCAAGAGCGTGATTGCCGTCGCCGTGGCCGACCGGCCCGAAGGCCCCTTCAAGGATGCCTTGGGCAAGCCGTTGATCGACAAGGCCAACGGCTACTTCGATCCCACGGTCTTTGTCGATGACGACGGTCAGGCCTATATGTATTGGGGCAATCCCCATCTTTGGTACGTCAAGCTGAACAAGGACATGATTTCCTACTCGGGCGAGATCAAGCAGATCGACTCCAAGCCGGGGAACTACCAGGAAGGCCCCTGGTTCTACAAGCGCCAGGGCAAGTACTACATGGCCTACGCATCGGCCTGCTGCCCCGAAGGCATTGGCTACGCCATGAGCGACAAGCCCACCGGCCCCTGGGTCTACAAGGGCGACATCATGGACCACAACACCAACTCGACTGGCAACCACCCGGGCATCATCGACTACATGGGTGGGTCCTACCTGTTCGGGTTCAACTACCGGCTGAACTTTGCCGACACGCCCATCCATCGCGAACGCCGCTCCGTCACCGTGACCCGGTTCGACTACAACGCGGACGGCACCATCAACATGCTCCCCTGGTGGGACAACGTCGGCGTCGCTCCGCTCAAACCCTTGTCGCCCTACGAACGCGTGGAGGCCGAGACCATGGCCTGGACGTCCCGCGTGAAGCGGGATCGGGATCGCCCGTTCGACTGGGCGCCTGGCATCAAGACCGCGCGCAGTGACAAGGCCGGCATGTATGTCACGCGCATCACCGATCTGAGCTACATCAAGGTCAACGGCGTCGACTTTGGCAGCAAGGGCGCATCACGCTTCGTCGCCAACGTGGCCAGCGAAATGGACGGCGGCAAGATCGAGTTGCGGCTCGACAGCGTCGAAGGTCCCCATCTTGGCACCCTGACGGTGGCCCGCACCGGCGGCCGGGATCAGTGGCAGCAGCAAAGCGTGCCGGTCTCAGGCGCCACGGGCGTGCACGACCTCTACCTCATCTTCAGGGGTCAAGGCGAGCCGACGATGTTTGAGTTCGATCACTGGCGCTTCGAGCGCAAGTGAGGTCTGCGACCCTGAAGCCGCCCCCGGATCTGAGCGATAAAGAAGAACGAGATTTCCGTCGCCGCAGCTGACGCTTCCTCGCCGTCGCGCCGTGCGCTGCTTCAGGCCGTTGCTGCTGCCTTTACGGCGCTGGACTCGCAAWAACTACTCCAGAGACAAAACATGAACACACACGCTGGCAGCCTGGGCCGCCGTTCCGCCGGCTCTCCCGCGCGTCTCATGAACCGCCCGATCTTTCCCATGCTGATGGCCCTCGTGCTCTCCGTCGCGTCTCAGGTCGTTCCGGCGGCCGAGGCTGCACAGGCAGCACCAGCTGCACAGGCRGCKCCTGCCCACAACCCGCTGATCTGGGCCGACGTCCCGGACATCGCCGTCATCCGTGTGGGCAAGACCTACTACATGAGCAGCAYGACGATGCACATGAGCCCGGGCCTGCCGATCATGAAGTCGACSGACCTGGTCAACTGGAGCATGGCTTCCTACGCCTATGAAACCCTTGCCGACAACGAAGCCATGCGCCTCGAAAACGGCAAAACCGCCTACGGTCGCGGCTCCTGGGCCAGCAGCCTGCGTTTCCACAACGGCGTGTTCTATGTCTCGACGTTCGCCTCTACCAGCGGACGCACCCACATTTACACCACGCGCGATCCGGAGCGCGGCCCGTGGAAAGAGACGAGTTTCGAGCCAGCGCTGCATGACCACAGCCTGTTTTTCGACGACGACGGTCGCGTTTACATGCTCTGGGGGGCCGGTCGCATCACGCTCACCGAGCTGCAACCCGACCTCTCTGGAATCAAGCCCGGCGGCGTGAACAAGGTCATCATCGAAAATCTCAACGCCGTCTTCGGCTCCGACCTGGGCGGGCTCAGCGAGGGTTCGCAGCTTTTCAAGATCAACGGCCGCTACTACCTCGTCAACATCGCCTCGCCCGGGAGCCGCTGGGCGCGCAGCGTCATCGTCCACCGCGCCGACAAAATCGACGGTCCCTACGAGGGTCGCATCGTGCTCGATGACCGCGGYATCGCCCAGGGCGGCCTCATCGACACGCCCGAMGGCAAGTGGTACGCCTATCTYTTCAAGGRCAACGGCGCCGTCGGTCGCATTCCCTAYCTCGTGCCSGTGACCTGGAAGGACGGYTGGCCCGTGCTCGGCGAAAACGGCAAGGYGCCCATGACGCTCGACATCCCSGCCGGCGSACAGGGCGTCTCCGGMGCCTCCGGCATCGTCGCCTCCGACGAATTCRACCGCCRGCCCGGCGACCCYGMCCTGCCSCTSGCCTGGCAATGGAATCACAACCCCAAGCCYCRTGACTGGTCGCTYACCAAGCGSCCGGGCCACCTGAGCCTCRYCACCAGCCGGGTCGTTTCCGCGTTGCCGGAGGCCACGAACACCCTCACCCAGCGCACCTTTGGCCCCAGCAGTTTCGCCACCACGAGCATCGACGTGAGTGGCATGAAAGACGGCGACCTGGCCGGCATCGCCGCTTTTCAGAAAGACTATGGGTTTGTTGGCGTAAAGATGAGCGGCGGCACCCGATCTCTCGTCATGGTGAGCGCCGACTCCGGCAATCCCGAGGAAATCGCCTCCGTTCCCCTCTCCGGCAAAACCGTTCACCTCAAGGTCGAATGCGAATTTCTGCCCGCGCCTGACGTCGCCCGCTTCTCCTACAGCCTCGACGGCAAATCCTGGACCCCCATCGGACGTCCCTCGGCTCTTCACTACACCCTTCCGGAGCACTTCATGGGTTATCGCTTCGGTCTCTTCTATTACTCGACCAAAACCGCCGGCGGCCGTGTGGACTTCGACTATTACCGAATCGGACAAGGGGCGAAAGACGGGCGCTGACGCGGCGCGACCTTATTTCCCACTTCCCCCAATTTCCGCCCGTCATGAAAAAACCAACCTTCTCCGCTGTCGTTCTCTTGTCCGTGTTGGCTCTGCTGCCCGCGACGTCATTCGCGCTCAACCCGGTTATTCAAACGATGTACACGGCCGATCCGGCCCCCATCGTCCATAACGGCACGCTCTACCTG
>NZ_JBFUMO010000377.1:0-5806 GCF_054049355.1 Roseateles sp. P5_E11
GCAGCGTCAGTGCCACCAGCGCGACGAAAACCAGGGCCACGGACAGCGCCCGCCCCCACTCGCCGCCGGTGTAGCGCACGTAGTAGCCCACGCCAGCCACCATCAGCAGGTAGATGCCGACGAGCAGCAGCGTCGCCGAATGGAAGACCGCCGCCCGCGACACATGCAGCCTGCCGAGCCAGTCGGCGTAGCGGCGGGACGCCACATAGAGCAGCGGCACCGCCGCGGCGTGGACCAGCGAGCGAACGCTGATCGCGTCACCGTCAAAACGCTGGAACAGCGCGGCCTGCGACCCGATGAAGAGGTCGAAGACAAAGATGGCACCCAGGCCCAGGCAGACCGGCTTGGCATTCCATCGCGCGTCGCCGGTCGCATTGCGCAGCATCTGCTCGACCATCACAAGGCCCAGCACCGCGAGGCCCAAGGCGGCGAAGGCCTGGGGACGAGCCAGGCTCTCCGCCGGTACGCTCTCGCCGACCAGGAGCAACACCAGACGCGCCAGCACCGCGACGACCGCGAGCGGACGCAACCAACCCAGGCCACCGCCCCGCCGCGGTGGCGGGAGCAGCATCAGCATGAAGGCAAACCAGAAGCTGATGCGCAGCAGGTCAAGGCCCGGAACGACCCAGGTCGGCAAGCGGTCGGACCAATGCCTCAGTTCATCCATCAGCGCCAGGCCGGCCCAGATCGAACTGGCTGTCAGCGCCGCCAGGAACACCATGGCGAGCACGGAGACGGGCATGCTGCCCCGCAGCAGCCGCTGCGCGAAGTAGAGCGCGAACAGCCCGTAGGCCGCACAGCAGATCAGATCGCCAAGGCTGCTCAAGGAGAGGAAGGGAGCCAGCGCCTCAATCATGGCGCCCGGGGCAGAGTCCAAATCGGCGACAAGAGACATGCATCATTCAAGCATGCCCCTGGCGTTCGGGCATCGGCGCTTACGCCGAAGCGCCGCCGCGCTCAGCGAGCGCCCTTGCCAGTCAGCACCACGGCCACCGTCTCCAGCATGATCAGCAGATCAAGGAAGAGGGAGTGGTTCTTGACGTAGTACAGGTCGTACTGCAGCTTCTCGACCGAGTCTTCGATGGTCGAGCCGTACTCATAGCGCACCTGGGCCCAACCCGTGACGCCCGGCTTCACGCTGTGGCGCACAGCGTAATAGGGGATCTTGCTGATGAGTTCGTCGACGAAGAACTGGCGCTCCGGGCGCGGGCCGACCATGCTCATCTCGCCCCACAGCACATTGAAGAGCTGGGGCAGTTCGTCGATGCGAACCTTGCGGATGAAGCGACCAATACGCGTCACGCGGTCGTCGTTCTTGGTGGCCCAACGCGGCTTGCCGTCCTTTTCAGCATCGGTGCGCATGCTGCGGAACTTGATGACGTTGAAGGGCACACCATTCAGCCCCACCCGCTCCTGACGGTAGAGCATCGGCCCACGCGATTCGAAGCGGATGGCCAGGGCCGTGATCAGCATGATGGGCCAGGTCACCGCCAGAATCAGCGCGGCGAAGACGATGTCGCACACGCGCTTGATCGCGGCGCGCAGCATGCCCTGGCTGAAGCCGTCGCCAAACACCAGCCAACCGGCATTGACATGCTTGATGTTGATCTGGGCCAGTGTCTTCTCGAAGTGGGTGGCGATATCCACCACGCGCACGCCGGACAGCTTGCAATCCAGCAGTTGCCGCAACGGCATGCTGCCGCCGCGGCGCTCGCTGAGGGCCACGACGATCTCGTCGACGTTGTGCTTGAGCGCAGCTTCGGTCAGGTTGGCGCCGTCATTGATGATCTCGGCGCGCGGCACTTCGGGCTGGTCCTCGTTGGGGCCGGCGTAGAAACCGACGATCTGCGCATGCGGATCGGAGGCGCGCAAGGTATTGCCGACGGAGCGCGCCGCAATGCCGGTGCCGAAGATCAGGATGCGGCTGCGCATGCGTGCCTGAGTACCCGAATGGGCCGCATAGACACGATGCACCATGACTGCGGCGACAGCGCTCATGGCAACCAGGGTCAGCATGTCGCGGTGGCTGGTGTTCGAAGGCACCAGGCTGAAGATGGCATAGGCCAGCGGCAGGCCAAACAGCAGCCCGAACAGGGCCCGGGCGCAGGACTCCGTGATCGAGCGGTTGTGCACATGCTGGTAGAAGCCCGTAGCCGAATTGATCACGAACATGCAACCGGCCAGTGACAGGCCGTGCGACGCCGCGAACGGCAGCACCATCTGCGCCGACTCACCTTGGCTGAGCACAACCGCAATGACGGCGAAAACTATCAGGCCGAGATCGAAGAAGACCTGAAGCAAGGTCTGCTTATGCAGGTAATGGTTGAATATTCGAATCATTTGCATTCCCCGATCATTACTACTGGCGTTCCCGCATCTGCAATCCGATCAATGGAATTCGAATCAATATCGATATTCCATTCACCCTAGCGCGGAGACCGCCTGCCGTATCGCCACCTCGATGACAACCTCGACTGCGCAGACCTCCTCGGAGACCGCCCGGCCGGCTCTGAATGCCCGTTTCGGCCACACGCCGCAACGGACATATCCGACCAACCCTTGATCGCGCCGGCATCATGCCTCTGGCCCCCTGGCTTGAAAGCCCCCCGTTTAGAGGGTGCTTGCCCCTTGAATCCGCGTCGTGCCGCAGCCCGCGAGGTCTCCGCCGCGGTCATTTTCACAACGGGCCGCAGTAGAACCGAAAGCGGGCGACAACACCATGACAGGGATGGCGCCAGCCGCTGCAAAACGTGCGAAACGCACAGGCGTCACATTGAAATCCGACGAAACCCGATTCATGCGCTCTTGCGGCGGCGAGGTCCGGTTTTCGAGCAAATCAAATATTGCCCCGCTTATTTTCTGGGCAGTATTCACGATCGACCGTAAGGCTTGTCGCAACGAGCACTCCTTTGTCGTCCTTGAATCTGATCGATCCCATTTCGGAGCTCCTCAAAGCGACGAACCCGCCAAGGGCGGGCTCGTCATGAAAAACGCCCGCCGAGGCGGGCGTTCTGGACGCGAATCCGAATCAGCGCACGACCGCRATCTGCTCGCGGGCGCCGCCCTTGTAGGTGAACAGCGTCAGGGCGCCGTTCTTGATGTCGCCCTTCTCGTCGAAGGCGATGGTGCCGGTCACACCCTTGTAGCCGGCCGTCTTGGCCAGAACAGGCAGGTACTTGGCCGGGTCAGCCGAACCGGCCTTGACCATGGCAGCCGCCATCACATTGACGGCGTCATAGACGTACGGCGCGTAGATCTGCACATCGACGTTGAACTTGGCCTTGAACTTGGCCTTGAAGTCGTCCATCGACTTCTTGGCTTCGCCCTCGACACCACCGGCTTCGGCGCAGACGACCTGGCCATCGGCCATCGTGCCAGCGGCCAGCTTGGGCAGTTCGCCCGAGCAGATGCCGTCGCCGCCCATGAACTTGGCTTCGATGCCAAGCTGCTTCATCTGGCGCAGCATCGGGCCGGCCACGGCGTCCATGCCGCCGAAGAAGACGACGTCGGGCTTCTTGCCCTTCAGGGAGGTCAGGATGGCGGTGAAGTCCGTGGCCTTGTCGTTGGTGAATTCGCGGCCGACGATCTTCCCGCCCGCGCCCTTGACACCCTTTTCGAACTCGTCGGCAACGCCCTGGCCATAGGCCGTGCGGTCATCGATGACGGCAATGGACTTGCCCTTCAGGTCCTTGGCGGCGTAGCGGCCCAGCGTGCCACCCAGGTGCACGTCGTCAGCCACGACGCGGAAGGTCGTCTTGTAGCCGTTGCGGGTGAACTTGGGGTTGGTGGCCGACGGCGAGATCTGCGGAATGCCGGCGTCGCTGTAGACCTTGGAGGCCGGGATGGAAGTGCCCGAGTTCAAGTGACCCACGACGCCGTTGACCTTGGAGTCGACCAGCTTTTGCGCAGCGGCGGTGCCTTGCTTCGGATCGCCGGCGTCGTCTTCAGCCAGCAACTCGAACTTGGCCTTCTTGCCGCCGATCATGACGCCCTTGGCGTTCAGGTCCTCGATGGCGAGGCGGGCACCCAGTTCGTTGTCCTTGCCCAGGTGGGCAATCGCGCCACTGGTCGGTGCGACGTGGCCGATCTTGACGACCAGGTCCTGCGACATGGCAGCGCCGCTGAGCAGTGCTGCGACTGCACCCACCACGATATTCAACTTGATTTGCATGGATCAACTCCAGTTTGAAAGAGAGAGGAACAAACAGAGAACCGTTGATTTTTCAACCAATTGAACATACCCCAAATCCGGGGGGCTCTCATTCGGGAAAGCGTGGACGCAGCGTTGTCAACCCGCCGCGGAAAAGTGGTCCAGCTTGGCTCCCGACTGCTGGTAGACGCGATAGCGCGCACGCCCAGCTTGAACGCGCTCGGGGGCCTGTCCGATGACCTCCAGCACGCGTTCAAATGCAAGCGCATCCGAAGGCATGCCGTCGCGCAGGTTCAACAGCAATCCGCGGTGTGGCAGACGCGCCGCGTCATCAACCAAGAGGACCTCGCCCGGCGCGGGTGCCGTGGCGCCGTCCCAACGCCGATGCGGGATGAAATCCGCCGCGTCGAAGCTCCACAGCAACTCGTCTAGACGAGTTGCCTGCGCCGCCCCCACGCAGACACCCACCGGCTTGCCCGACGCGAGGGCGCGACGGATCAAGCGGCAGGCAAAGTGCAGCGGGTCCGCCGCGTCGCTGTAGAAACTGACCTGCAGGGTCACTTACTTCGCGTGACTCAACACGAAGTGCGTCAACAGGCCCACCGGCCGGCCGGTCGAGCCCTTGGCAGCGCCGCCCTTCCATGCCGTGCCGGCGATGTCGAGATGGCCCCAGCGGTACTTGCTGGTGAAACGCTGCAGGAACTTGGCCGCCGTGATCGAGCCGCCCGCGCGGCCGGCGATATTGGGCACGTCGGCGAAGTTGCTCTTCAGGCCTTCGGCGTACTCGTCGTCCAGCGGCATGCGCCAGCAAGGGTCGAGGGCCGCGTCGCCCGCTGCGGTCAGCGAAGCGGCGAGTTCGTCGTCACTGGCGTACATGCCGCTGCGCACGCCGCCCAGCGCGATGACGCAGGCGCCCGTCAGCGTCGCCACGTCCACGACGACCGCCGGCTTGAAGCGCTCCGCATAGGTCAGCGCATCGCACAGGATGAGGCGGCCTTCGGCGTCGGTGTTCAGGATCTCGATGGTCTGGCCGGACATCGACGTGACGACGTCGCCCGGCTTGATCGCGCGGCCGCTGGGCATGTTCTCGCAGGCAGCGACGATCATGACCAGATTGAGCTTGGGCTTGAGTTCGGCGATGGCGCGCAGCGTGCCGATGACGCTGGCCGCGCCGCCCATGTCGAACTTCATCTCGTCCATCTCGGCACCGGGCTTGAGCGAGATGCCGCCAGTGTCGAAGGTGATGCCCTTGCCCACCAGCACGACGGGCGCCACCGTCTTGGCCGCGCCGTCATAGCGGGCAACGATGAAGCGCAGCGGCTCATCCGAGCCTTGGGCCACCGACAGGAAACTGCCCATGCCGAGTTTCTCGACGGCCTTCTTGTCCAGCACCTCGACCTTCAGCCCATGGGCCTTGCCCAGGCCCTGCACGACCTCACCGAGATAGGTCGGCGTCGCGAAGTTGGCCGGGCGGTTGGCACATTCGCGCGCCAGTTCGACGCCGGCGGCAATGGCTTCGCCACGAGCCAGGCCGGCCTTGGCCGTCTTGATGTCAGCCTTGCCGACCAGCAGGGCAAGCCTGGCCAGCTTGGGGGCTGCCGGCGCACTGGGCTTGGTGTGGCGGTAGACATAGACCGCATCCGTGGCAGCGAGGGC
>NZ_JBFUMO010000378.1:0-5800 GCF_054049355.1 Roseateles sp. P5_E11
ATGTAGAGCTTGCCGAGGTCCTGCAGGTTGGGCAGGCCGTCCAGCGTCAGCACGCGCTCGATGAGCTTGTCGGCGTGCTTCATCTCCTCGATGGACTCCTCGTACTCGTGCTTGGCCATCTTCAGCAGGCCCCAATTCTTCAGCATGCGGGCGTGCAGGAAGTACTGGTTGATGGCCGTCAGCTCCAGCTTCAGCTGGGCGTTGAGGTGGGCGATGACTTGGGGGTCGCCTTTCATGGGGAGCTCCGGATCGTGAAATTAAGCCGCAGTATCCCCAGTGAAAGCCCCACGGCAAAACCGCTCTTTCTGCAAATGAGACCGATTCGCATTAGACTTCGCACCCATGATTGTTTGTGTCTGCCACCGAGTCTCTGATCGCGACATCGCGATTGCCGCCTCCAGCGGCTGCCCGGATTTCGAGGCCCTGCAGGATGACCTGCGCGTGGCCACGGCCTGCGGCGCCTGCCGGGACTGCGCCTGTGCGGTTTTCGAGGAAAGTCGTGTCGAAGGCGCCGCTCCGCGAGGACGCGGCATGGTGGTCGTCCCGATCCGACTGGCGGCATGAACTAGAATGCTCCCCGGCGCCGACATCCGGCGCCTTTTTGTTGGTCTGATTTCCTGAACGTCGTTGTGAATTCCGCAGCCGATCTGGGGCGGGCCACGCAGCACGACAACAGTAAGGAAATTCCATGAGCACCCTCCAAACCGGCACTGTCAAATGGTTTGACGACGGCAAGGGCTTCGGCTTCATCACGCCGGCCGACGGCAGCAAGGACCTGTTCGCCCACCACAGCGAAATCAAGAACAACGGCGGCTTCCGCACGTTGGCTGAAGGCGCCCAGGTCGAATTCGAAGTGAAGCAGGGCCCCAAGGGCCTGCAAGCAGCAAACATCCGTTCGCTGTAATCCCTCACGGCTTTGGCCGTTGAGTCAAGCCCGCGCCCTGCGCGGGCTTTGTGCTTTCTGGGTCCGCCGTCGACAATCCACCTCTTATGTCCGCCTTGCCCGTCACTGCCCCGAAGGCCCTGACCGCTTACCGCCCGTTCTGGGCCAAGCGTTTCGGCCCCGCACCCTTCCTGCCCATGAGCCGGGCGGAGATGGAGCAGCTCGGCTGGGATTCCTGCGACATCATCATCGTCACCGGCGACGCCTACGTCGACCACGCCAGCTTCGGCATGGCCGTGATCGGCCGCACGCTGGAGGCGCAGGGCTTTCGCGTCGGCATCATTGCCCAGCCGGACTGGAGCAGCGCCGACGCCTTCAAGGCCCTGGGCAAGCCCAACCTGTTCTTTGGCGTGGCCGCCGGCAACATGGATTCCATGATCAACCGTTACACGGCTGATCGAAAAATCCGCAGCGACGACGCCTACACGCCCGGAGGCGAGGGCGGCAAGCGCCCCGATCGCGCGACCCTGGTCTACACCCAACGCTGCCAGGAAGCCTTCAAGGACGTGCCCATCGTCATCGGCGGCATCGAGGCCTCGCTGCGCCGCATCGCGCACTACGACTACTGGCAGGACAAGGTGCGCCGCTCCGTCCTCGTGGACAGCAAGGCCGACCTGCTGGTCTATGGCAACGCCGAGCGCGCCATCATCGAGATCGCCCACCGCCTGGCGCGCCGCGAGCCCATCGAGAGCCTGACCGATGTGCGCGGCACCGCCTTCATGCGCCGCGATGACGACCCGACGGCCGAAGGCTGGTTCGAGCTGGACTCGACCGAGGTGGACCGTCCCGGCCGCATTGACGAGCTGATCAGCCCCTACCAGATCGTCGAAGAGAACAAGGCCTGCGCGTCCAACGACGCGCCCGATGGGGCGAAGCCCATCACCATCCACAAGACCGGCCGCATCACCATGCCGCCGCGCGACCACACGGTGGTGCGCCTGCCGGCCTACGAGAAGGTCAAGAGCGACCCGGTGCTCTACGCCCACGCCAACCGCGTGCTGCACCTGGAGACCAACCCTGGCAACGCCCGTGCCCTCGTGCAGCGCCACGGCGAGCGCGACCTGTGGATCAACCCGCCGCCCATCCCGCTGACGACGCCGGAGATGGACCACGTCTTCGACCTGCCATACGCGCGCAGCCCGCACCCGAGCTATGCGGACGAGAAGGGCGGCCACGACGGCGCGACCAAGATCCCGGCCTGGGAAATGATCCGCTTCAGCGTGAACATCATGCGCGGCTGCTTCGGCGGCTGCACTTTCTGCTCCATCACCGAGCACGAGGGGCGCATCATCCAGAGCCGCTCGGAAGACTCCGTGATCCGCGAGATCGAGGAGATGCGCGACAAGGTCAAGGGCTTCACCGGCATCGTGTCGGACCTGGGCGGCCCGACGGCCAACATGTACCGCATCGGCTGCAAGAGCCCCGAGATCGAGGCCGCCTGCCGCAAGCCCAGTTGCGTCTACCCGGGCATCTGCCCGAACCTGAACACCAGCCACGATCCGCTGATCAAGATGTACCGCCGCGCGCGCGCGCTGCCGGGCGTCAAGAAGATCCTGATCGGCTCGGGCCTGCGCTACGACCTGGCGGTGGAGTCGCCCGAGTACGTGAAGGAGCTGGTCACGCACCACGTCGGCGGCTACCTGAAGATCGCGCCCGAGCACACCGAGGGCGGCCCGCTGTCCAAGATGATGAAGCCGGGCATCGGCAGCTACGACCGCTTCAAGCAGATGTTCGAGGCGGCGAGTGCGGCGGCTGGCAAGAAGCAGTACCTGATCCCTTACTTCATCGCCGCCCACCCCGGTACCAGTGACGAGGACATGATGAACCTCGCCGTCTGGCTGAAGAAGAACGGCTTCCGCGCCGACCAGGTGCAGACCTTCTATCCCAGCCCGATGGCCACGGCCACCGCGATGTACCACTCGGGCAAGAACCCGCTCAAGGGCATCAGCCGTGACGAGACGCGCGGCGAGAGCGTGGACATCGTGCGCGGCGAGCGCCGCCGCCGCCTGCACAAGGCCTTCCTGCGCTATCACGACGCCAACAACTGGCCGCTGCTGCGCGAGGCGCTCAAGGCCATGGGCCGTGCGGACCTGATCGGCAATGGCAAGCATCACCTGATCCCGAGCTACCAGCCCATCACCGACGGCAGCTACGAAAGCGCGCGGCGCAAGAACTCGACCGGCGTCACGCCGGCGGCCAAACCAGCGAGTGCGGCACCGATGAAGCCGGCCACGCCGCGCAAGGGCCAGCTCTTGACCCAGCACACCGGCCTGCCGCCGCGCGTGACCGGCGCAAGTCGTAACAGCGCGCCGCGTCCGGGCAAACCCGCAAAACGTTGAGGCGATTCGCAGGACTTTTGCCCCTGCTTTTCGTGACTACAAGGCCGAGGATGCCGTACGCTTGCGGCTACTTGACGAGTAGGAGCCGCGGCCGCGCCGTGATGCCCCAGCCCCGGAGCCCTCGCCCCCATGCAAGAAACGCCCGCCGTTGACGACGACCTGCTCGAGCTGCTCGACGACCCCGAGCACGCTGAAGGCGAGCATCGCCCGCAAGACCGGCCCTGGCGCATCCTCATCGTTGACGACGACGGTGACGTCCACAAGGCCACCGAACTGGCCATGCAGGGCCTGACCGTCGAAGGCCAGCCCCTCGTCTTCCTGCACGCCTCTTCCGCCGCCCAGGCCCGCCAATTGCTGGCTAGCGAGGACGACCTCGCCGTCGTGCTGCTCGACGTCGTCATGGAGAGCGAAGACGCCGGCTTGCAACTGGTGCGCCATATCCGCGACGAGCTGTGCCTGAACGCCCTGCGCATCGTGCTGCGCACCGGCCAGCCCGGCTATGCGCCCGAAATCGAGACGGTGCAGGCCTATGACATCAACGACTACAAGACCAAGTCGGAGCTGACCCGCACGCGGCTGTACACGGTGCTGACCGCCGCGGTGCGCTCCTACCGCCAGATCTGCGCGCTGGAGGCCAACCGCCGCGGCCTGGAGATGATCGTCGAGAGCAGCACCTCGCTGTCGCGCATGCGTGGGCTCTCCCGATTCGCCGAAGGCGTCGTTACCCAGCTCTGCGCGCTGCTCGGCATCCTGCCCGAAGGCTTGGTCTGCGMCCAGGTCAGCGGCGAGACCGGCGACGAAGTCCRCATCGTGGCCGCTGCCGGCCAGTACAGCGGCCTCATCGACCGGCCGCTGGCCCAGGTCAAGATCGCTACCGTGCGGGACCGCCTGGAGCGCTGCCTGCAGCAGGAGCGCAACCTCTACGACGACGGCACGGTCCTGTACTTCGGCATGGGCAAGGGCCGTGCGATGGCGGCGCTCGTGGACGTTGGCCGTGAGCTCGACGAGCTCGACCAGCAGCTGTTGCGAGCCTTCTGCTCCAACATCTCGGTCGGTTTCGAGAACGTGGTGCTGTACAGCCAGCTGCTGGACCAGGCCTACAACGACCCGCTGTTGCGCCTGCCCAACCGCAACCGTTTCGTCGAGCTGCTCGACAAGAACCTGAAGGATCCGTCCGGTGTCACGCTCGCGCTGATCGACATCGACGATTTCTCCGACATCAACGACGCCTTTGGCCACCACTTCGGCGACCAGGTGCTGCAGGCCGTCGTGCACCGCATGAGCGAGACGCTGGGCCTGAACACTGCGATGGCCCGCGTCGGCGCCGACACCTTTGGCGTGCTGGGCGAGCATGCCAAGGTCTGCCCCGAGACCGTGAACAGCGTCTTCGCCGACCCCTTCATCGTTGCCGGCGAGCGCCTGCAGCTGTCCGCCACCACGGGCCTCGTGCGCCTGGGTGAATCCAAGGCCGTCGGCTCCGAACTGCTGCTCGATGCCCAGATCGCGCTCAAGCGCGCCAAGCAGCAGCAGCGCGGCTCATCTCAGTACTTCTCTGCCGCCATGGGCAGCGACGCGCGCGAGCGCTTCAAGCTGCTCAAGGGCCTGCGGACCGGCTTCGAGGAAAGYCAGCTCTTCGTCGTCTACCAGCCCCAGGTCGAGCTGAGCAGCAGCCGCRTCGTCGGTGCCGAGGCCCTGCTGCGCTGGAAGACGCTGGATGGTCGTTTCATCCCGCCCGACCAGTTCATTCCGCTGGCCGAGCAGAGCGGCCTCATCATTCCCATCGGCGAGTTCGTCATGCGCACCTCCTGCGCCCAGCTGAAGAAGATGCAGGCCCTGGGCCATGCCGACTTCCGCATGGCCGTTAACGTGTCCATGGCGCAGTTCCGCCACCCCGGCTTCATCGACATGCTGGGCCGCGCGCTGCAGGACTGCGGCGTCGTCGGCCAGCACATCGAGCTCGAGATCACCGAGTCCATGGCCATGGAAGACGCCGACCTCGTGCTGCGCGTGCTGGCCGACATCAAGCGCCTGGGCTTCAGCGTCGCCATCGACGACTTCGGCACAGGCTTCTCGTCGCTGAGCCAGCTGCGCCAGCTGCAGGTGGACCGTCTCAAGATCGACCGCGCCTTCGTGCAGGAGGCGCAGGCCTCGTCCGCCGGCTCGACGATCGCCCAGATGGTCATCAACCTCGGCCGCGGCCTGGGCCTGACTGTCATCGCCGAGGGCATCGAGACCGAGGAGCAGCGCCAGTACCTGATCGGCCTGGGCTGCCATGAGGGTCAAGGCTGGCTGTTCGCCAGACCCATGCCCGCGGACCAACTTGAAACCTGGATGGGCCGGTAGGCCCCTCGCCTGGTCTTGCCTGCTGAACGCGGCAGGCCCAGTCGTTCTTGCAGACCGCGCCGCGTCTTGCGCCGCAGCTCTTCGACAGACACATGCCGCCCACTGGGCGCCATGTGGCCGGTCTCAGCCCCCGAGGGGACGGCGACGCTTGCGGCRTTGAGCCGCAAGCACATCG
>NZ_JBFUMO010000379.1:0-5795 GCF_054049355.1 Roseateles sp. P5_E11
CAGTTGCTCCATGACCTGGTCGCCGCGCACCATCTTGTCGAGCAGCTCCCGCGGCGTGATGCCGGCGTGGACCTCATAGCTGCCGGCGCGGATCTGCTTGGCCTGGCCCGACCACTTGAACCATTGGTAGAGGAAGCGGGTATCGGTCTGCACGCCGGCAGCGACCCACGCGCGGGCAACCTCCACCGGGTTGGTGCCGGGCTCGATGGACAGCTCCACCGAAGGCGCCGACAGCGCCAGCGGGCTGCGCAGCCACTGCCAGACGGCGCCTGCAGCCAGCACTGCGATCAACAACAAGACGAGCAGCGCTCGCAACAACCACTTCATGCCCTGTGAAAAGCCCGGTCAAAAGGGGGCCGATGATAATTCCCGTCATGTCGCAAGCCTCCCAACTCCGTCTCTCTGACTGGGGCGTGATCCGCGCCCAGGGCGCTGACGCCGCCAGCTTCCTGCACAGCCAGCTGACCCAGGACTTCGCCTTGCTCGACCGCGAGCACGCACGCCTGGCCGGCTTCTGCACGGCCAAGGGCCGGCTGCTGGCGACGATGGTGGGCTGGCGCGGCGGTGATGAAGAGATTCTGCTGGCCCTGCCGGCCGAGACGCTGGCGGCGACGCTGAAGCGGCTGTCCATGTTCGTCATGCGCGCCAAATGCAAGCTCAGCGACGCGAGCGCCGAGTTCGCGGTCTACGGATTGCTGGGCGAGCCGACCGCCGAGGCCTGGACGCTGGCGAGCGATGACGAAGCCGTACAGATCGCCCTGCCCGGCACGGGTCGCGCGCTGCGCGTGCAGCCCGCCAACGCACCCGCACCGACCGGCGCAGCGATGACGGCCGACGACTGGGCCTGGGCCGAAGCCGAAGCCGGCGTGGCCTGGGTGCGCGGCGCCACCGTCGAGGCCTTTGTGCCGCAGATGATCAATTTCGAAGTGCTGGGCGGCGTGAACTTCAAGAAGGGCTGCTACCYCGGCCAGGAGATCGTCGCGCGCAGCCAGTACCGCGGCACGCTGAAGCGCCGGCTGCAGGTTTTCGAGGCGGATGCGCCCGCGACCATCGGCCAGGAGATCTTTAACAGCGCAGACCCGGAGCAGCCCGCTGGCGTCGTTGCGGGCAGTGGGTCCAAGGGCGGCCGGACCGCCATTGCCGCCGAGATCAAGCTCGCGGCATTGGAAGGCGGCAGCCTGCACCTGGGCAGCGCTACCGGCGCCACGCTGCAGCCGCGTGCCCTGCCCTACGAGATCCCGCCCCAAGACTGACCGTGCAGCTCTACGTCTACTACCGCGTCGCCGCCGACAACGTCGAGGCGGCACTCATCGCCTTTCGCAAGGCTCGTGTCGAAGCGCCCATCGAGCTGCTGCAACGCCCCGAGCCGGACGCCGATGGGCGGTGGACGTGGATGGAGATCTACCCGGAAGGCTGGACCCACCGCGAGCCGCAGGTGGCAGCGGCGATGGCCGAGTGGCTGGCCAGCGAACGCAAGGTTGAGCGCTTCGAGATGCTCGGTTAGAGGCCGCGCACCATCTCCACATGTCCGATGCCAGCCTCCTCAAACGGCTGGCCCCGCCGCTGGAAGCCAGCGCGCAAATAGAAATTCTCGGCAGACAGCTGCGCATGCAGCAGCACCTCGCGGTAGCCCTGTTTTCTGGCCTCGGCCATCAACGCGTCGAGCACCTGGCGGCCGATCTGGGTGCCGCGCATGGCGCGCAGCACGGCCATGCGGCCGATCTTGGCCACGCCGGGCACATGCTCCAGCATGCGGCCGGTGGCCAGCGGAATGCCGAAGCGGTTGCGCGCCAGCGCATGCAGGCAGCTCGCGTCGGCGGCGTCCCATTCCATGTCGGCCGGGATGCCCTGCTCCTCGATGAAGACCTCGCGACGGATGGCGCCGGCGGCTTCGCCATGCTCGCTCCATGCGCCGACGCTGACGTCGACGACGCTCTGGCCGGCCTCGAAGCCATGGATGACGTCGCGCAGCGCATCGGGCAGGCGCTGCGGCGTCTGCGCGACCGGGTCGGCGAAGACGTAGATCATGTCGGCCTGCACCAGCAACTGGTCGCCACGGAAGAAGGCGCCGTCGACCTTCATCGAGCTGTTGCCGAACTCGCGGCAGCGCACGCCGATGTCCAGGCGGTCGTCGTAGCGGGCGGAGGCGAGGTAGTCCAGCGCCGCACGGCGCACGAAGAGGTCGCCGCCCAGCATCTTCATCGTGTCGGCATAGGGCAGCGCCAGGGCTCGCCAATAGCCGCTGATGGCCGYGTCCATATAGGTCAGGTAGTGGCCGTTGAAGACGATGCCCTGGGCGTCGATCTCGGCCCAGCGCACGCGCAGCGGTTCGAAGAAGCGGAAGTCCTGGCGTTTCATGGCTTGAGATGTTCCTTGATGGCCGCGGCGCAGAAGTCCAGCGCCGCGACGGCCTCGGGCAGGCTGCGGCCCATCTTGATGAAGTCGTGGGTCACGCCGCGTGCGAGTTCCAGCTGCACCGGCACGCCGGCCGCGCGCAGCACGTCGGCATAGGCCAGGCCTTCGTCCACCAGAGGGTCGGCCTCGGCCAGCAGCACGGCGGCGGGCGCGAGATCGGCATGGTCTTCGGCCTCCAGCGGCGCAAAACGCCAGTCGCTGCGCTGGTCGGCGTCGATGTAGTGGCTGAAGAACCATTCGATGGTCGTCGCATCGAGCAGATAGCCCTCGGCAAAACGGCGGTGCGAGTCATGGCTCAGCCGGGCCGCGGTACCGGGCGTGATCAGAAGCTGAAGCGCCAGCGGCAGGCCCTGCTCGCGGGCGAAGAAGGCCGTGCTGGCCGCCAGCGTGCCGCCGGCGCTGTCGCCGCCGACGCCCAGGCGGCTGCCGTCCAGGCCCAGCGCCGACGCCTGCTCATGCAGCCAGGCCAGGCCGGCCCAGGCATCGTCGACAGCGGCCGGAAAACGGTGCTCGGGTGCCAGGCGGTAGTCCAGCGCCAGCACGGCCGCGCCGCTGCGATTGCTGAGCTGGCGGCACAGGCTGTCATGCGTCTCCAGGTCGCCGATCGTGAAGCCGCCGCCGTGCAGATACAGCAGCACGGGCAGCTTGTCGGCGCTGGGCGCGTACAGACGTGCCGGCCGGCCAGCCACCTCCAGATCTTCGACGCGGGCCAGGGCCGCACGCGGCAGGTCCAGGATCTCTGCGCCCATGCGGTAGGCCAAGCGGGCCTCACGCGGCGTCAGCGCGTGAAACGGCGGCCGCTTGGCGCGCTGGATGCGCGTCAGCAGTTCGGCCATGCGTGGGGTCAGTGGCGTCGTCATCGGGCCCGCATTGTCGGCGGCACCCAGGGGTCGCGCAGCGGGGCTTGGAAGGCGTTCTCGCTCGTTGGCGCCACGCTGCCCGGCTGCTGCGGCGTACCGGCGCGATCCACCATCACGAAGGGTCGAGCCTGCAACGCTCGCCGTTCGGGTCCGAGGTCGGCAGCGGCACGCAGGGCCAGCGTGTTCGCGTAGAAGGCCTTGAGGTCGGCGAGCTGAGCGACCCGGGTCGCGTCGTCGAGATAGCTCATGTGGCCGCCGGCATAGTTGCGGACTTTCACGCGGCTGGCATCGACGCGCGCCAGGTCGGTCTCTGTCAGGTGAAAGGGCGTGGCCAGGTCGTGATAGCCGCTGACGGCGAGCACGCGCAGGCGGGCGTTCTGGGCCAGGGCCACCGAGAGGTCGGGCAAGGTGTCCGGCAAGGGCCGGCCGGCGTGGCTGAAGTTCCAGAAGTTGATGGCATTGCTCAGCACGACATAGGTGGAGCTGTTGCGGTAGCCGAGCTGGTCGCGCAGATGGGTGGCGATGCCGGTGGCGAAGCTGCTGCCGATCCAGGTGCTGGACACATCGCCCTCCGAGGCGAGCTGGCTGCCGATGGCCGCCTTCATGCGGCCGTCGTAGCGGCCGAGCTGCTGGCCGGAGATCAGCCAGATGCGGAAGTTGTCGGCCGACACGTTCAGGCTCGTCTGCCATTGCGCCGCGGGTAAACCGGTCAGGTTGGCCAGAGGCTGCCAGATCGTCGGTGTCGGTACATTGGCCAGCCAGGCTTGCAGCGCCGGCGCGTAAACCTGGTCGGCATAGGTACGYGCCTGCGCCGCCCAGGCGTTGAGATCGGTCGGCACAGGCTGCGTCAGCCGATGGAAGGCGCCGACGGCGGCGAAGCTCGGCAGATAGCCGCCGCAGCCCTGCCCGTTCGTGATGCCGCAATTGCTGTTGTAGTCCATCGCCGGGGACTGCAGCACAAGCCCGTCAAGCATGACGCCGGCCTCCTGCAACTGGCGCGCAAGCACGGCCGTACGCGGGCCGCCGTAGCTTTCGCCGTAGAGGTATTTGGGCGAGGCGGCGCGGTTGTTGGCAGCCAGGTAGCGCTGGATGGCGTCGCGGAACAGCGCGGCGTCGGCGTCCACGCCCCAGAAGTTGCGGTTGGTGAAGGGCGCGATGGCCTGGGAGTAGCCGCTGCCCACTGCGTTGATGAAGACGAGATCGGTCTGGCCCAGCAGGTGCTCGGCGTTGTCGATCATCGGGAAAGGCCGCGCCGCCGTCGTGTCGGGTGCGTTGGCCACGAGGCGCTTGGGACCGAAGCTGCCCAGCTGCAGCCAGACCGAGGCCGAGCCCGGGCCGCCGTTGTAAAAGAAGGTGACGGGGCGGGTCGCCACATCGGCACCGGGCAGGGTGTAGGCGACGTAGAACACCGAGGCCTCGGCAGCGCCAGTGGCGTCGCGCGCGATCAGGTGGCCGGCGGTGGCGGTGTAGCTCAGCGTCTGGCCGTTGGCCGTGAGCGTCTGGGTGCTGACGGCGGCGGCCTCGACGGCGCCCGACAGCGAAGCATCGGCCGCCGAGGAATAGACCGTCGTGTCGGTCAGCCCCGGCTGGTTGTCGACCGGCGGCGTCGGCGTGGGGGCCGAGCCCCCTCCTCCGCCCCCGCAGGCCGCGAGCAGGACCAGGAGCAGCAGGGGCAGTGAAGTCGCGCGCATGACGGCGAGTCTAGACACGCCGGACTAGGATGCGCAAAGACATTGCAGGGAGTGCGCCGTGGCCCAGATCCTCTACCTGACCCGCATCGAACTCGAGT
The DNA here is from genome assembly GCF_054049355.1 of Roseateles sp. P5_E11. Lineage (NCBI taxonomy): Bacteria > Pseudomonadati > Pseudomonadota > Betaproteobacteria > Burkholderiales > Sphaerotilaceae > Roseateles > Roseateles sp. P5_E11. Next base: position 5,065 of record NZ_JBFUMO010000379.1, read on the forward strand.
TCGGCGCCAGCCGCCTGCTGCCGGCCGAGTGCGAGCGCATCGGCATCCGCCGCCCGCTCGTCGTCACCGACGCTGGCGTGCGCGCAGCCGGCGTGCTGGACGAGGCGCTGGCAGCCTTCGACGTCAAGCCCCCCGTGTTCGACCGCACTCCCGCCAACCCGACCGAGGCCGCCGTGCGGCTGGCGGCGCAGATGGCCCGGGAGTTCGACTGCGACGGCCTCATCGCCATCGGCGGCGGCTCCAGCATGGACCTGGCCAAGGGCGTGGCCATCGCCGCCACGCACGAGGGCCCGCTGACGCACTACGCGACCATCGAAGGCGGCGCCGGGCGCATCAGCCCCAAGGTGCTGCCGCTGATCGCCGTGCCGACGACGGCGGGCACTGGCAGCGAGGTGGCCCGCGGCGCCATCATCATCGTCGACGACGGCCGCAAGCTGGGCTTCCACAACTGGGAGCTGCTGCCCAAGGCGGCCATCTGCGACCCGGCGCTGACTCTGAAACTGCCGCCGGGCCTGACGGCCGCCACCGGCATGGACGCCATCGCCCACTGCATCGAGACCTTCCTCGCGCCGGCCTTCAACCCGCCGGCCGATGGCATCGCGCTGGAAGGCCTGCGCCGGGGCTGGCAATCCATTGAACAGGCCACGCGCGACGGCCAGGACCGGGATGCGCGCATGGACATGATGTGCGCCAGCGTGCATGGCGCGATGGCTTTCCAGAAGGGCCTGGGC
>NZ_JBFUMO010000380.1:0-5774 GCF_054049355.1 Roseateles sp. P5_E11
CCGCAGCCACGGGCAGCGCGGCCAGTTCTTCGCGCCGGCGGCCCTGCCTGCGCCCAAGCGCGCCGCACCGTTGCTGAGCTGGGACGCCGAACTGCGCCGCGCCGCCCGCCACGCCGACCATCCGCTGAACGCCGGGTTGTGGATCGAGGCCTTGGTGGCGCAAGCCCAGACGGCCATCTCGGCCGCCGCGCGCTGACTACACTCGCCCTTCATGAGCGACGCCCCCTCCTCCAAGTCTCCGCAATTCCAGCCCAGCAAGGTGAGCGGTAGCCTGCCCTTGCCCACGGTGAGCGGTCAGGGCGCATCGTCCGGCGCGCGGCCCAGCGTCATCCAATTGGTCTTCCGCGAGAAGTCGGCGCTCTACGCCGCCTACATCCCGGCCTTCACGGAAGGCGGCCTGTTCGTGCCGACGACGCGAGACTACAAGCTCGGCGAAGACGTCTACCTGCTGCTGGCCCTGCCCGAGGACAACCAGCGCTATCCGGTGGCCGGCAAGGTGGCCTGGCTGACGCCAGCCAACGCGTCGGGTGGCCGCACCCAGGGCGTGGGCGTGCGCTTCCCTGGTGACGAGAAGACCCGGTTGATCCGCGTCAGGATCGAGGAAATCCTGGGCACTGCGATCTCGTCGAGCAAGCCGACTCAGACCCTTTGATTCCTGTTCCCGTCGATGTTCGTTGACTCGCATTGCCATCTCAGCTTCCCGGAGCTGAAGCAGAACCTTCCCGCCATCCTGGCCGACATGCAGGCCGCGCAGGTCGAGCAGGCCATCTGCATCTGCACGCAGATGGAGGAGTTCGAGGCCGTGCATGCGCTGGCTCTTGAGCATGCCCAGCTGTGGGCCACCGTGGGCGTACACCCCGACACCGAGGACATGCGCGAACCCGACGTGGCGGAACTGGTGCGCCTGGCCGCGCTGCCGCGTGTCGTCGCCATCGGCGAGACCGGGCTGGACTACTACCGCCTCAACGGCCGCAGCATCGACGACATGGAGTGGCAGCGCGAGCGCTTTCGCACCCACATCCGGGCCGCGAAGGCAGCGGCGAAGCCACTGGTCATCCACACTCGCTCCAGCGCGGCCGACACGCTGCGCGTGCTGGACGAAGAGGGCGGTGAGCAGGCCGGCGGCGTTTTCCACTGCTTCACCGAGACGGCGGAAGTTGCCCTGGCCGCCGTCGAACGCGGCTACTACATCTCCTTCTCGGGCATCGTCAGCTTCAAGAACGCCCAGGACCTGCGTGACCTGCTGAGGCTGCTGCCGCTTGATCGCGTGCTGATCGAAACCGACAGCCCCTATCTCGCGCCGGTGCCCTTCCGCGGCAAGACCAATTCGCCGGCCTATGTGCCCCATGTGGCCAAGGCGGTGGCCGATGCGGTGGGCCTGCCGGTGGAGGAGCTGGCCGCCCGCACGACGGCAAATACGCGGCGGCTGTTCGGCCTGCCCGAAGCGGCATGAAGAAGGCATGGATCGCCGCGCTGGCGCTGCTGGCCACGACGGCCCTGCGTGCCGCGCCCGCTGACGAACTCGCCATTGCCGCCGAAATGAACGACGGCCGCGCCGTGCTGGCCCTGCTGCTCAAGGGCGTGGACGCCAACCAGGCTGACTCGCGCGGCCGCAAGGCCATCTTCATCGCCGTGCGTGAAGAGTCGCTGCGCGCGCTGGACAGTCTGCTGGCTTCGCCGCAGACGCAGGTGGACGAAGCCAATGCCCAGGGCGAGACGCCGTTGATGGTGGCTGCCATCCGCGGCTCGCTGCCGGCCGTGCAGGCCCTGGTCAAGCGTGGCGCCGCCGTCAACCGCGCGGGCTGGACGCCGCTGCACTACGCCTGCAGCGGGCCGGACAACGGCGTGGCGGCCTTCCTCATCGCTCACGGCGCCGAGCTCAATGCGCGCTCCGAGAACGGTACGACGCCGCTGATGATGGCGGCGCGCTACGGCAACAGCGATCTGGTGCCTCTGCTCATCAAGGCGGGCGCCGAGCCGCGCGCGGCCAATGAGCAGGAACTGACGGCGGCCGATTTCGCCCAGCGCGGCGGCCGCGATGTGATGGCCAAGGAGCTGCGCCTGATCATTCAGGAACGCCAGCGCGCGGCCAAAGCTGCAGAACCTGCCAAGAGCGCCAATTAGTTCTCGCCCCGGGGGCCGTGTAGGGAAAAGTCTTACAGCGGCTAGCGCGCTGGGCCGACTGTTGCGCCAAGGCGCGGCTGCCTAAAGTGGAGTCATCGTCAAACACGAGGCCCACCATGCTGTCCAACACCCCGAATCTAGCTGACCCCTTCGCGATGCTGATCTCCCCCGCCGAGGTGATGAACGCCATCGAGCGTTCCGACCGCCTGGCGCGCCTGCAGAGCCGCATCTACCGCCCGCTGGACCGCCCATGGATCCCGGTCAAGGCTTCGGCCGATTTCGACAGCGAGATCGACGCCGAGCTGGAAGTCCCCGATCTGTCTGACGACGCCGAATAAAGAAAAACGCCCGCTGATGCGGGCGTTTTGCTGGAGGCCGGAGGCGTCTGCTTAGACGCGCTTGCGGTACTCGTGRGTGCGGGTGTCGATTTCGATCTTGTCGCCGTTCTCGACGAACGCCGGCACGGAGATCTCGAAGCCGGTGCCCTTCAGGCGGGCGGGCTTCATGACCTTGCCCGAGGTGTCGCCCTTGGCGGCCGGCTCGGTCTCGATCTCGCGCACGACGCTGGTGGGCAGTTCGATGGAGATGGCTTTGCCGTCGTAGAAGGTCACTTCCGCGGCCATGCTGTCTTCGAGGTAGGACAGAGCGTCACCCATGTTCTCGGACTCGACTTCGTACTGGTTGTACTCGGTGTCCATGAAGACATACATCGGGTCGGCGAAGTAGGTGTAGGTGCACTCCTTCTTGTCGAGGATGATCTGCTCCATCTTGTCGTCGGCCTTGAAGACCAGCTCGGCACCCGCGCCGTTCAGCAGGTTCTTCATCTTGATGCGCACGGTGGCAGCACCACGGCCACCACGGCTGTATTCGGTCTTCAGGACGACCATCGGGTCCTTGCCCTGCATGATCACGTTGCCGGCGCGGATTTCTTGAGCGAGTTTCATGGTGAATTGCGGTGTGAGGCGCCRGAGATTCCGGCTGGAYGGCGCACCAGACTCCAGGAGAACCCGTCTCGGGTTGGCGCGGCAAAGCCCGTCATTCTAGCTGGAAACCCCTAAGAAGCCCTGCAGCTGCGTCAGCAGGTCGGGCTGCGCCGCCAATTGCGCACGCCACCTCGGCGCTTGCTCGGCGGCCTCGTCCAGGCCGGTGAGCGAGGCGGGTAAGGGAGTCAGGCCGTTCCAGCCACGCCAGACCGCGCGCCAGGATGCAGGCAGTTCGGCACGCGCCATGAAGGCTTCGAGCTTGGCGTGATGGGCGTCGTCGTGCTGGGGATAGATATGCCAGACGAAAGGCTTGCCGGCCCATTGCGCGCGCACGAACGAGTCCTCGCCGCGCACGAAATTCAGATCGCAGGCCCAGAGCAACCGGTCGTAGTCGTCCTGGGCCAGATAGGGCAGGGCGATGGTGCGCAAGCGTGGGCGGTCGTGGTCCTGTGCCTGCAGCGGGCCGGGGCAGGCGAGCAGCAGCGTGGGCTCGTTGCCCAGCGCGTCGAGCAGAGCCGGCAGGGCCGCATTGGCATAGGCGAACAGGCTGACGACGCGCTCGCCAGGCAGCGGCGACCAGCCCCGCTCAGCCAGCCAGGCCGTGCCATCGAAGCCGGCGATGCGCTCCAACAAACCCGGTTCGCGCAGCAGGCCGCCGGTGCGTGGCGTGAAGCCGGGGTAGAAGAAGTGCTTGGTCAGCCCCGCGCCAGGGCCGCTGAACTGCGGTGAGGCCAGGCCATGGCTGCGCTCGACATAGTCCTCGGCGCTGAGGTATTCGAGATTGATCCACCGCGCTGGCTGCTGGCGCGCGGCCATGCGGGCCGCAAAGGCCGGCGGCAGTTCGCAGCCAAAGGCCTCGATGACGATGTCGCCGGGCTGCTCGAGCACGTCGCCCTCGGGCCAGGCGCGCACGTCGATGGCGGCGGGGCGGTCCGGTGCCATCCAGGCCAGGGCCGACGGCTCATCGATCCACAGCCTGGCCTCATCGCCGCGCGCCGCGAGGTCGCGTGCCAGCCGCCAGCAGACGCCCAGATCGCCATGGTTGTCGATGACGCGGCAGAAGATGTCCCAAAGCATCGGCGCTCTCATGCCCCGATTCTCCCAGGCCACAATTCCAGCCATGTCGAGTACGACCCCTTCCAACACCGATGCCGGTGATCCGCAGCAATCTGAGCAGGTGGCCGAGCGGGCCGCCATCGCCACCGCCGAAAAGCAGCGCACCGCCGAGGTGGAGGCCGCCGCGCGCGAGGGCCGCGAAAGGCTGCTGACCGAAGTCAATGCGCTGCCGGCCCTGCCGGGCGTCTACCGCTATTTCGATGCCAAGGGCGAGGTGCTCTACGTCGGCAAGGCGAAAGACCTGAAGCGCCGCGTCAGCAGCTATTTCCAGAAGAACCATGGCGGCACCCGCATCGGCCTGATGGTGGCCCGCGTTGCGCGCCTGGAAACCACGGTGGTGCGCACCGAGGCCGAGGCGCTGCTGCTCGAGAACAACCTGATCAAGACGTTGAACCCGCGCTTCAACATCGTGTTCCGGGATGACAAGAGCTACCCCTATCTGAAGATCACCTCGCACGCCTGGCCGCGCATGGCCTACTACCGCGGTGCGGTGGACAAGCGGCACAAATACTTTGGCCCCTTCCCGAGCGCCTGGGCGGTGAAGGAGTCCATCCAGCTGATGCAGAAGGTCTTCAAGCTGCGCACTTGCGAGGACAGCGTCTTCAACAACCGCAGCCGGCCTTGCCTGCTGCACCAGATCAAGCGCTGCTCGGGCCCTTGCGTGCCGGCCGGGCAGACGCCCGAGTACGCGCGTGATGTGGATAGCGCCGAGCGCTTCCTGCGCGGCGAGACCAACGAGGTGATGGCAGCGCTGCAGGAGCAGATGGGCGCCTATGCCGAGCGCTTCGAGTACGAGCTGGCGGCCGAGGTGCGCAACCAGATCCAGGCGCTGTCCAAGGTGCTGCAGCAGCAGGTCATCGAGGAAAGCAGCGCCACGGGCCGCGACCGTGATGTCGACGTGCTGGCCGTCAAGGTGCAGGGCGGCAAGGCTTGCGTGAATCTCGCCATGGTGCGCGGTGGACGGCATCTGGGTGACCGCGCCTTCTTCCCCAAGCATGTCGATGACGCGACTGCCGTTCAGCTCAACGATGAAGAAATGCTGTCGCCTGAGCGGCAAGTGCTCGAGGCCTTCATGGCCCAGCACTACCTGGCCTCGCCGGCTCCCGGGTTGATCGTCGTCAGCGAGATGGTGGATGCGGGGCTGGCCGAAGCCCTCGGCATCCAGACTGGCAGCCGCGTGACTGTGCAGGCCCAGCCGCGCGGGCAGCGGCGCATCTGGCTGGAGATGTGCGTCAAGGGCGCGGAGCTGGCACTGGCACGGCTGCTGGCGGAGGAAGGCTCCCAGCATGCGCGCACGCGGGCCCTGGTCGACGCGCTGGATCTGTCGGTTGCCGAGATTGACAAGTTCCGTGTCGAATGCTTCGACATCAGCCACACGGCAGGCGAGGCGACGATGGCGAGCTGCGTCGTGTTTGAGAACCACCAGATGCAGAGCAGCCAGTACCGGCGCTACAACATCGAGGGCATCACGGGCGGCGACGACTACGCGGCCATGCGCCAGGTGCTGACGCGCCGCTACAGCAAGATGGCCGAAGCCGCCCAGCTGGGCAC
>NZ_JBFUMO010000381.1:0-5748 GCF_054049355.1 Roseateles sp. P5_E11
CATAGAACTCCGCGGCCTTGGCCAGCATGTGGTCGAGGGAGCCGGATTCCTCGCCGATGGAAGACATCTGCAACACCATGGTCGGGAAGATGCCCGTCGTCTGCATCGACGTCGTCAGCGCGGCGCCGGTGGAAACGTCGCGTTGGATCTGTTCGGTCGCCTCAGCGAATACCGCATTCCCCGAGGCGCCGCCGACGGAATCGAGCGCCTCGACCAGCGGGACGCCTGCGGCAAACATCGTCGACAGGGTCCGCGTCCAACGCGCGACGGCGGACTTGTACATGAGGTCGCCGAAGACGGGGACCTTCAACAGCAGGCGATCCATGCGCTTTTGCATCGGCACGGAGCGCTTCCAGGTCTGCAGGAAGAAATAGATGCCACCGCCGATCGAACCGAAGATAGCCCACCAGTAGCTGACGAAGAACTTGGACAGCGCGATGATGAAAAGGGTGGGGGCGGGCAGGTCGGCGCCGAAAGACTTGAAGACATCCTCGAAGGCAGGCACCACAAAGATCATGATGACTGCAACGACGATGAAGGCGACCACCATCACCGCGACAGGGTAGGTCAGTGCCGACTTGATCTTGTTCTTGATGGCAACCGTCTTTTCCTGATAGACCGCCAGTCGGTCCAGCAGCGCCTCCAAGATACCGCCAGCTTCGCCCGCTTCGACGAGATTGCAGTACAGCGCGTCGAAATACATCGGGTGCTTGCGGAAGGCCGATGACAGGCTCGTGCCGGTCTCCACATCCTGTCGGATGTCGTTCAGTAGCCGTGTGAGGCGCGGGTTGGTCGCGCCGCGGGCGACGATGTCAAAGGACTGCAGCAACGGCACGCCGGCGCGCATCATCGTCGCGAGCTGGCGCGTGAAGATCGCGATGTCCTTCTGCTTGACCGCGCTGCCACCGCTGGAGCGGCGCTTCTTGACCTTGTTGACCAGGATGCCTTGGCGGCGCAAGGTGGCGCTGACCATGGCCTCACCGCCGGCCCGGAGTTCGCCTCTGACGATCTTGCCATTGCGATCCTTGCCCTCCCACTCGAAGACGAAGTCCTTGACGCCTTTTGCTGCGGCAGTGGCAGTAGCCATGCGCTCTCCTCGAGACTGATTATTCGTTGGTGGCGGACAGCACTTCTTCCAGTGTCGTGACGCCGCCGCGCGCCTTCACGAGGCCGGACTGGCGCAGATCGCGCACCCCTTCCTTCTTGGCCTGCTCGGCGATGTCCATCGCCGTTCCCTCAGCCAGGATGATGCGCTGGATCGCCTCCGTGACGGGCATCACTTGGTAAAGCCCGACGCGGCCGCGGTAACCATTTGTGCAGCTGCTGCAGCCGACGGCGCGATAGAGCTTCCAGCTGCCGTCGAAATCTTCCTCGACGAAGCCGGCCTTGATCAGTGCTTCGCGTGGGTAGTCGGCCGGTTGCTTGCAGTTCTCGCACAGCCGGCGCACGAGGCGCTGAGCGGTGATGAGCAGCACGCTGGACGCGATATTGAACGGCGCCACGCCCATGTTGAGCAGACGGGTCAACGTTTTGGGCGCGTCATTGGTGTGCAGCGTCGACATGACCATGTGGCCCGTCTGAGCGGCCTTGATCGCGATATCGGCGGTTTCCAGGTCACGGATTTCGCCRACCATGATGATGTCTGGATCCTGGCGCAGGAAGGACTTCAGGGCCGTCGAGAAGTTCAGGCCCGCCTTGTCGTTGACGTTGACCTGGTTGATACCGGGCAGGTTGATTTCTGCCGGGTCTTCCACTGTCGCGATGTTGACGCCAGGCTGGTTCAGGATGTTCAGACAGGTGTAGAGAGACACCGTCTTGCCGGAGCCCGTCGGGCCGGTCACAAGCACCATGCCGTAAGGGCGGTAGATGCAGGCGAGCAGGCGCTCCTTCTCGATCTTCTCGTAGCCCAGCGCTTCAATGCCCAGCTTCGCGGAGGACGAGTCCAGGATACGAATAACGATCTTTTCGCCGAACAGCGTGGGCAGGGTACTGACGCGGAAATCGATGGACTTGCTGCCGAACTTCAGCTTCATGCGCCCGTCCTGGGGCACTCGCTTCTCGGAGATGTCCAGGCGCGAAATCACCTTGATGCGCGAGGCCAGCTTGTCCTTGATCGCAATGGGCGGTTGCGTGATCTCGCGCAACTCGCCGTCGACGCGAAAGCGCACGCGGTAGTGGAATTCGTAGGGTTCGAAATGCAAGTCCGAGGCGCGCAGATTGATCGCGTCGACCAGCATCTTCTGCAGGAAGCGGACGACGGGTGCGTCCTCGACGTCTGCCAGTTCGGCAGCCTCCTGCTGCGGCGTCGCATCCTCTTCGGCGATGTCGAAGTCGAAGTCGCCGCCAGCGATGCTCTCCAGCGATTCCGTCGCGCTTGCGCCGGTGCTGGCCAGCATCTTGGCCAGCTTGTCATGCTCGACGATGACCCATTCCGGCTGCAGCTGGGTCGCGAACTTGATGCGTTCAATGACCTCGAGATCCGTGGGATCGGCGCCGCCGACGAAAAGGCGATTGCCGCGCCGCGACAGGGCCACGACCTGGTACTGCTGGGCCAGCTTCGCGTCGATGACGTTCTGCGGCATGCGCTGCGGGTCCATCGCCGACAGATCCAGCAGCGGCAAGGCCAGAGCACTGGACAAGGTGTGCGCCAGATCGACTGGCGAAACCAGGCCGCTTGCGATCACCGCGTTGACGAAACTGGCCTTCTTTTCCCTCGCCTGTTTGACGAGATCTTCGGCGGCCTTGGCCTGGAGCTTGCCGGCGTGCACCAGCATGCGCGCCACCCCCGACAGGGAAGACTGAAGCGGCTCGGCGAGCGTGGTTTCCACAGGCAGTTGCGTCAACGACGGAAAGAGCGAAGTCTGCCAATTGTGCCAGTCGGTAGCCGGGCGCGAGGCAAACGAATTCCAGGGATAACGTCAGGATTTCAGGGTTGCCGGTACTGTGGCCCGGTCGATTTGCGGACCCTCATCCCGAGGGCGAAGACTTGGTCGGGGTGAGAGGATTCGAACCTCCGGCCTCTACGTCCCGAACGTAGCGCTCTACCAGGCTAAGCTACACCCCGATGTCTTCTGCGCGAGCCGCCTATGAGTGGCGCTCAACCGACTGAATTGCGAATTCTAGCAGAGATTCTGTCCACCTATTTGGAGGCAGGTGGCTGAGACATTCGGCCGCGTGCCGCGCTTCGGTTCGCGCCGCTTCCCGGGTCGATTCGAGGGCGCCGGTTGAGCGCACGATGGCAACGATATCCTGCAGTTTTTCCTGCTCGCCCTCTTCGATGGCATGCCGAAGCAATGCGCGTTGCTCGCCCGTTGCTCGCTCCATCGCGATCAACAGYGGCAGTGTCGTCTTGCCCTCGCGCAGGTCGTCCCCGATGTTCTTGCCGAGCTCCAGGGCGTCTCCTTCGTAATCCAGCACATCGTCGATGAGCTGGAAGGCCGTTCCCAGCGCGCGCCCATAGGCGGCACAGGCTTCCTCGACCTCGGGCGGGGCGTTGGCCAGTACCGCGCCGAGGCGAGCGCTGGCTTCGAAAAGCTTGGCAGTCTTGAACCGGATCACGCGCAGATAGCTCTCCACCGTGATGTCCGGGTCGTGCATGTTCATCAGCTGCAGGACTTCGCCCTCGGCAATGACGTTGGTGGCCTCTGCCAGCACCTCCAGCACCCGCATGCGGTCGACCGACACCATCATCTGGAAGGCGCGCGAATAGAGGAAGTCGCCGACCAGCACGCTCGCAGCGTTGCCGAACAGGGCGTTGGCGGTCGGCTTGCCGCGACGCAGTGAGGACTCGTCAACGACGTCATCGTGCAGCAGCGTCGCCGTATGGATGAACTCGACGACGGCGGCYAACTCAAAGCGCGCCGGCTTGGCAAAACCGAGCGCGTTCGCAAACAGCAGCACGAGCTTGGGGCGCATGCGCTTGCCGCCGGCATGCACGATGTAGTGCGCGATCTGGTCGATCAGCGCCACATCGGAGGACAGGCGCTGCGCGATGACCGCGTCGACCTGGGCCATTTCGTCGGCCAGCAGGGCGAGTACCTCAGCAACTTGGGATGGGGGCGAGGCTGACTCGACGCGCACGTGGACTCTCAGGCAAGGAATGTGGTGATTATAGAAACGGCGTCCATGCGCTTGCGGGCATGGTCGGGCCGCACTGTTGTCGTGAGGCTTGCAGGAGGCCCAGCGCGTGGAGCATTGCCTTTCGATGAAGCGTCAGGGTATACTCGCGGGCTCTTTGCAAGCCGTGTGTCTTTGATGGGTGGCGGGCAATGGGGATCAAAACCGACAAAAAGGCCCGACGAGGGTGGCGGCACCGGCTGAATGGCTGGCGTCAAGCTGCTGGAGCCGGGTGATTGCACCCCTGGGGTGCGGAAGGATGAATATGTACGCGGTCATCAAAACCGGCGGCAAGCAATACAAGGTTGCTGCTGGCGAAAAGATCAAGGTCGAGTTGCTCGACGTGGAAGTCGGCGCTGAGGTCACTATCGACCAAGTGCTGGCCATCGGCAGCGGCGACGGCCTGACGGTCGGCGCTCCGCTGGTCGCCGGCGCTACTGTCAGCGCCAAGGTTGTCAGCCATGGCAAGCACGACAAGGTTCGCATCTTCAAGATGCGCCGTCGCAAGCACTACAAGAAGAGCCAAGGCCATCGCCAAAACTTCACCGAGCTGGAAATCAGCGCGGTCAACGGCTGATTTCAGTCGTCTTTCGCTAATTTCTAGGAGCTAACTCATGGCACAGAAAAAAGGCGGCGGTTCCACACGGAATGGCCGCGACTCCAAGCCCAAGATGCTGGGCGTCAAGGCTTACGGCGGTGAACTGATCTCCGCAGGTTCGATCATCGTGCGTCAGCGCGGCACCAAGTTCCACGCTGGCGTCAACGTCGGCATGGGCAAGGACCACACGCTGTTCGCGTTGGTCGATGGCCACGTGTCCTTCGCCATCAAGGGCGAGAAGAACCGTCAGACCGTCGTCATCACGCCGCTGGCGGCTTGATGATTGCGTGATCCGGACGGGTCGCCCGCCCGGATACTYCCAAGCCCCGGCTCGCCGGGGCTTTTGTTTTTTAAGGTCCGGCTTGCCGGAGCCTTTGCTTGTTTGATCCGGCTTGCCGGGTTTGTTTTTTGGAAAGCCCGCCGCACTGAATCGCAGCGGGCGCGCCGCAACCCAGCCAGTACGATGGCTGCTCAGCCATGAAATTCGTCGACGAAGCCACCATTGACATCGCAGCCGGCAACGGCGGCGCGGGCTGCGCCAGCTTTCGTCGCGAGAAGTTCATTCCCTTCGGTGGGCCGGACGGCGGTGACGGCGGCAAGGGTGGCAGCGTGTGGGCCGAGGCGGACCGCAACCTGAACACGCTGATCGACTACCGCTACGCACGCCGCCACGAGGCACGCAACGGTGAGGCTGGTCGCGGTTCCGACTGCTTCGGCGCGGCGGCCGACGACATCGTGCTGCGTGTGCCGGTCGGCACCATCATCACGGACCTGGAAACCGAATCCGTCATCGGCGAGTTGATCGAGTCCGGCCAGCGCATTCTGCTCGCCAAGGGCGGCGACGGCGGCTTTGGCAACTTGCATTTCAAGACGTCGACCAACCGTGCGCCGCGCCAGAAAACGCCGGGTTGGCCGGGCGAGGCCAAGAAGCTGCGCCTGGAGCTGCGCGTGCTGGCCGACGTTGGCCTGCTGGGCCAGCCCAACGCCGGCAAGTCGACATTGATCACGGCGATCTCCAACGCCAAGCCCAAGAT
>NZ_JBFUMO010000382.1:0-5744 GCF_054049355.1 Roseateles sp. P5_E11
GCGCGTGGGTGCAGACGCGACGGCGCAGGGCATCGTGCGATTGATGCAGCAGGCCCAGAGCCAGCGGCCTTTTGTCAACGGCGTGCTGGACCGCGTCGCCGCGGGCTTCACGGCGGTCGTGCTGCTGCTGGCGCTGCTGGCGGGCGTCGGCTGGTGGTGGCTGGATCCTTCACGCGCCATCGCAGTGGCCGTGGCCGTGCTGATCGTCACCTGCCCATGCGCGCTGACCCTGGCCGCGCCTGCGGCCTGGCTCGCGGCCAGCGGCGCGCTTGCTCGGCGCGGGTTGCTGCTGACGGACCTGGCGGCGCTGGAACGGCTGTGCGCCATCGACACCGTCGTCTTCGACAAGACCGGCACGCTCAGCGAGGACCGGCTGCAGCTGCGTCGCCACTGGGCCCAGGGCGCCGATGCCGACGCGCTGCTGAACGTCGCCCGCAGCCTGGCCGGGCTGTCGCGCCACCCGGTGGCGCAGGCGCTGGCCGACGGAAGTGCCGGCAGCTGGGCGGACGTGCGCGAAGTTGCCGGCCGCGGCGTGGAGGCGCGTGATGCGACCGGCCGGGTCTGGCGCCTGGGTGCGCCGGCCTGGGTCAGCGCGCGGCCCGACCCGGCCGCGCGGCTGGCGTTCGGCCCCGTGGGCTGCGGCGACTGCGTGCTGTGGCTGGACCTTGCCGAGGCGCCACGCGCCGATGCCGCGGCAACGATCAAGGCCTTGCGCGCTCAGGGCAGGCGCGTGCGCCTGCTATCGGGCGACCAGCCGGCGGCGGTCGCGCGCATGGCGGCGTTGCTGGACATTGCCCACTGGCGCGCGGGCGCCACGCCCGAGTCCAAGCTTGCTGCGCTGCGTGACTGGCAGGCGCGCGGCGAGCGCGTGTTGATGGTCGGCGACGGCATCAACGACGCGCCGGTGCTGGCCGCGGCGGACGTGCGCATCGCCATGGGGCAGGGCGCCATGCTGGCGCGCGGTGCCGCAGATGCGCTGCTGGTGTCCAACCAGCTGATGGCGATCCCGCAGGCGCTCGCGCTGGCGCACAGGACGCGCCGCGTGCTGCGCCAGAACCTCGCCTGGGCGGCGCTCTACAACCTGGCCTGCGTGCCGCTGGCGCTGAGCGGCTGGCTGCCGCCGCTGGCGGCGGGCCTGGGCATGGCAGCGAGTTCGCTGTTCGTCGTGCTCAATGCCCAGAGATTGGCGCGCTGATGGACATCCTGTATCTCCTCATCCCCTTCTCGGTCGTGCTGGTGCTGCTCATCGTGGCGGTGTTCGGCTGGGCTGTGCACTCCGGGCAACTGGACGGCTTCGAACACGAGGCTGAACGCATCCTGCTTGACGAGGATCAAGGCGTCTAGGAGCCCCCGCGCGAAGAATCGTTTGCATCAGACTGAAGGAGTCGCGATGGCGAACGAAAAGGCGCTGGCCACCACTGGGGCGGTATACGAAGACGGACCGGTACGCGCATTTGCGCTGGCCGCCGTTCTGTGGGGCGTGGTGGGGATGCTCGTGGGCGTCATCATTGCGGCGCAGCTGGCCTGGCCCGATCTCGGCGCAGGCATCCCCTGGTTGAGCTACGGGCGGCTGCGGCCCCTGCATACCAACGCGGTCATTTTCGCGTTCGGTGGCTGCGCACTGATGGCGACCAGCTACCACGTCGTGCAGCGCACCGGCCAGACCCGCCTGTTCGCGCCGGGCCTGGCGTGGTTTCACTTCTGGTGCTGGCAGCTGGTCATCGTGGCTGCGGCCATCACGCTGCCGCTGGGCTTCACACGCGGCAAGGAATATGCCGAGCTGGAATGGCCCATCGGCGTGCTGATCACCATTGCCTGGGTGTCCTACGCCATCGTGTTCTTCGGCACCGTGGGGCGCCGCAAGATCCGTCACATCTACGTGGCCAACTGGTTCTTCGGTGCCTTCATCCTCGCTGTGGCCCTGCTGCACCTCGTCAACGGCGCGGTGATCCCGGTCAGCTTCTGGAAAAGCTATTCGGCCTACGCCGGCGTGCAGGACGCGATGGTGCAGTGGTGGTACGGCCATAACGCGGTGGGCTTCTTCCTGACCGCGGGCTTCCTCGGGATGATGTACTACTACATCCCCAAGCAGGCCGAGCGCCCCGTCTACAGCTACCGCCTGTCCATCGTCCACTTCTGGGCGCTGATCTTCACCTACATGTGGGCGGGCCCGCACCACCTGCACTACACAGCGCTGCCGGACTGGGCGCAGAGCGTCGGCATGATCTTCAGCCTGGTGCTGCTGGCGCCGAGCTGGGGCGGCATGATCAACGGCGTCATGACGTTGTCGGGTGCCTGGCACAAGCTGCGTGACGACCCCATCCTGAAGTTCCTCATCGTCGCGCTGTCGTTCTACGGCATGTCGACCTTCGAGGGGCCGATGATGTCCATCAAGACCGTCAACGCGCTGTCGCACTACACCGACTGGACGGTGGGCCACGTGCACAGCGGCGCCCTGGGCTGGGTGGGCCTCATCTCGATGGGCTCGCTCTACCACCTGATCCCGCGCATGTTCGGCCGCACGCAGATGTACTCCAAGAGTGCCATCGAACTGCACTTCTGGATCGCGACGCTGGGCATCGTGCTCTACATCGCCGCGATGTGGATTGCCGGCGTCATGCAGGGCCTGATGTGGCGCGCGGTCAACCCCGACGGCACCCTGGTCTACACCTTCGTCGAAAGCGTCAAGGCGACCTGGCCCTTCTACGTGATCCGCCTCAGCGGCGGCCTGCTCTACCTCGGCGGCATGCTGGTCATGAGCTGGAACGTCATCAAGACCGTGCAGGCCGGCCGTACCCAGGCCGTGCGCATCCCTGTGCCTGCGCTGGCTCACGCCTGAACTGACATGCAGCCCCTCGTCCAACGAGTACGTTGGCCGGTCCCCCGCGGGGACGGCGATACCTGCCGGTTCGACCGGCAGGTACGTCGCCCAACGCGGGCCGGCTTGGGAGCGGCCCGGCGCTCGGCCCGCAAATTTCAAGCGCCGCTACACGCGGCGGAGCAAATGACATGAGCACACAAACTTCATCCGTCTCCGGCCACCAGCGCATCGAGACCAGCAACCTGCTGATGATCGTGCTGGTGCTGCTGACCGTGCTGGTTGGCGGCGTCGTCGAGATCGTGCCGCTGTTCTTCCAGCGCTCCACCACCGAGGCCGCGCCCGGCCTCAAGCCCTACACGGCGCTGCAGCTGGCCGGCCGCGACATCTATCTGCGCGAGGGTTGCTACAACTGCCACTCGCAGATGATCCGCCCGCTTGCCGCCGAGACGCTGCGTTATGGCAAGTACTCCACGGCGGGCGAGTTCGTCTATGACCACCCCTTCCAGTGGGGCAGCAAGCGCACCGGGCCCGACCTGCATCGCGTCGGCGCCAAGTACAGCGACGACTGGCACCGCATCCACCTGAACAACCCACGCGACCTGGTGYCCGAGTCCAACATGCCGGCCTACCCCTGGCTGGTAAATGCACCGGTGGACGCAGCCGGCATGCCGGCGCGCCTCGCGGCGATGCGCATGCTGGGCGTGCCCTACACCGAGGCGGAGGTGAAGGCCTCCTCCCAGGACGTGACGGGCAAGACCGAGCTCGACGCGCTGGTGGCCTATCTGCAGGTGCTTGGCACCGCGAACAAGTAAGGAGCCCGCACCATGGGCATCAACGAACTCCGTGTGGCCGTGACTCTCGTGTCGCTGGCCGTCTTCCTCGGCATCATCGCCTGGGCCTGGCGCGGCCGCTTCGACGACGCCGCCCGCCTGCCCCTCGAAGGAGATGAGCAATGAGCGACTTCTTCAACGGCGGCTGGTCCCTCTTCATCGCCATTGGCACCATTGGCGGCCTCATCTTCTGCGGCATTCTGCTCATCATCGCCAGCCGCCGCCAGGTGATGGCCTCGGACAACACGACGGGCCACGTCTGGGACGAGGATCTGCGCGAACTCAACAACCCGCTGCCGGCCTGGTGGATGGGCCTGTTCGTGCTGACCATCGTCTTCTCCGGCATCTACCTGGCGCTCTATCCAGGGCTGGGCAACCAGGCCGGCAAGCTGGGTTGGACGAGCCTGGGCGAGCACGCCAACGACCTGGC
Organism: Roseateles sp. P5_E11; assembly: GCF_054049355.1. Taxonomy (NCBI): domain Bacteria; kingdom Pseudomonadati; phylum Pseudomonadota; class Betaproteobacteria; order Burkholderiales; family Sphaerotilaceae; genus Roseateles; species Roseateles sp. P5_E11. The sequence goes on from NZ_JBFUMO010000382.1 coordinate 4,082, forward strand.
ACAGGCGCGCGCCACCATGGCGCCGGTCTATGCCGCCTTCGCCGACAAGACCCCGGAGCAACTCGCCAAGGATCCCAAGGCCCACGCCATTGGCGAGCGGCTGTTCGCCAACAACTGCGCGCAGTGCCACGGCGCCGACGCCAAGGGTTCCAAGGGCTTCCCCAACCTGACCGACACCGACTGGCTGTGGGGCGGCTCGCCCGAAACCATCACCGAGACCATCACCAAGGGCCGCGAGGGCAACATGCCCGTGATGGCCCCGGCAGTGGGCGCGGCGGAGGATGTGCGCAACGTCGCCCACTACGTGCTGTCGCTGTCGGGCAGCCCGCACAACGCGCTCTACGCCCAGCTCGGCAAGCCCAAGTTCACCGCCTGCGCGGCCTGCCACGGCCCCGGCGGCCAGGGCAACCCGGCCCTGGGGGCGCCCAACCTGAGCGACAAGGTCTGGCTGCATGGCTGGGGTGAGGAAGCCGTCACGGCCATGGTCAACAACGGCAAGCACAACGTGATGCCGGCCCATGGCGAGCGGCTGACGCCCGAGCAGATCCGCGTGCTTGCGTCCTATGTCTGGGGTCTGTCGCAGTCGCAAGGCGTCATCGCTTCCCCCTGAGTCCCATGCCTGTTCCCTCCGCGCCCGGTCCGGGCGATGCCGTCCAAGTCATCCGCCTCTACAAGTCGGAGGACAAGATCCACCCGCGGTCGGTGGACGGCTTCTACGCCCGCTGGCGCTGGGCCATCGTCGCGCTGACCCAACTCGTGTTCTACGGCCTGCCCTGGCTCAGTTGGGGCGAGAGGCAGGCCGTGCTCTTCGACCTGGGCTCGCGGCGCTTCTACATCTTCGGCCTGGTGCTGTATCCGCAGGACTTCGTGTACCTCACGGGCTTGCTGATGATCTCGGCCTACGCGCTCTTCCTGTTCACCGCCGTGGCCGGGCGCCTGTGGTGCGGCTACGCCTGCCCACAGACGGTCTACACCGAGCTGTTCATGCTCATCGAGCGCTGGTTCGAGGGCGACCGCAACGCGCGGCTGCGGCTGCAAAAGGCGCCGTGGTCCTGGACCAAGCTCTGGCGCAAGGCGGGCAAGCAGTCCGCCTGGATCGCGCTGGGCCTGTGGACCGGCTTCACCTTCGTTGGCTACTTCACGCCCATCCAGACACTGGCGCGCGAGGTCCTCGCGTTCGGCATGGGACCGTGGGAAACCTTCTGGGTGCTGTTCTACGGCTTCGCCACCTACGGCAACGCCGGCTACATGCGCGAGCAGGTCTGCAAGTACATGTGCCCGTACGCGCGCTTCCAGAGCGCGATGTTCGACCGCGACACGCTGATCGTCAGCTATGACCCGGAGCGCGGCGAGCCGCGCGGCAAGAACGCGCAGCGCGGCAAGAAGGGCGAGGTGCGCAGCGCCGCCGCTCCCGTGGGGGACTGCATCGACTGCAACCTGTGCGTGCAGGTCTGCCCGACCGGCATCGACATCCGCGACGGCCTGCAGTACGAATGCATCGGCTGCGCGGCCTGCATCGACGTCTGCAACGGCGTCATGGACAAGATGGGCACCGCGCGTGGCCTCATCCGCTATGACACCGAGAACGGCCTGGAGCAGCGCCTGACGCGCGCGCAGCGCTGGCAGCACGTGCTGCGCCCGCGCGTGCTGATCTACACCGCCG
>NZ_JBFUMO010000383.1:0-5720 GCF_054049355.1 Roseateles sp. P5_E11
ACGGAGTTCACCGCCGCCTTGGAAGCCCGGTAGAGCCAGCCGCTGGTGCTGGCGCGCGAGCCGATGGAGCCCATCTTGGAGGAGAGGATGGCCACGCGGGCACCCGGCGCCAGCGCCTCGGCAATCTGCGGCAGCAGGCGCATCGGACCCAGCACATTGGTGTGCATGACGGCGTCGAAATCGACCTCCGTTGGCGTCTCCAGGCCCGTGGTGCTGGGGCCGTAGACGCCGGCGTTGATGACGACGACGTCGAAGCTCTCGCCGTCGATGAGCCAGGCCAGGCCGGACACGCTGGCGGCGTCCGCCACGTCCAGCTTCAGTGCGCGCGCACCATGGGCATGCAGGCGCTCCAGCGCAGCTTCATCGCGGGCCGTGGCTGTGATGCGCGCGCCGGCCGCACGGTATTGGCGCACGAACTCGAGGCCCAGGCCGCGCGAGGCGCCGATGATGAGGACATTCATGGTTTGGTGAGGGCGAGCTTGGCGGCCAGCAGCGTGAAGAGGCTCGCACCCCCGAGGTTGAGGCCGCGCCCCACCCAGGGTCGCGGTCTGGAACGGCGCAGCGGTGCGACGAGGGCGATCAGTGCCAGCAGGAAGAGCAGACCCTGCACGATGAACCAGCCGCCCAGGAACAGGAAAGAAAGCGTCTTGCTCGGTGCGTCGGCCGCGATGAACTGCGGCAGCAGCGCAAGGAAGAACAGCGCGACCTTGGGATTCAGCGCGTTCGTGAAGAAGCCCTGGCGCACCGTGCGCCACAGCGACTGCGGGGCGCTGACTTCGGCCGCGGCCGACGCCGGACGCAGCCCGGCCCGGGCCATGCCCCATGCCACATAGAGCAGATACGCCGCACCCACGAGCTTGACGATCGTGAAGGCCTCGGCCGACGTGGCCAGCAGCGCCGCCAGGCCAAAGGCCGCGGCCAGCGAATGCAGCACGCAGCCCGCCATGATGCCGACCGCCGCCGCCACGCCCTGGCGCCAGCCGCCACGCAGCGTGCTGGCGACCGTGTAGGCCATGTCGACGCCGGGCGTCGCATTCAGCACGAAGACGGTGGCGGCAAACAGCGCCAGATCGTGGGTACCCAGCATCAGAGCATCTCCACCGCCAGCGCCGTCGCTTCACCGCCACCAATGCACAACGCCGCCATGCCCTTCTTGAGCCCACGGGCCTTCAGCGCGCCCAGCAGTGTGACGACGATGCGCGCACCGCTGGCGCCGATGGGGTGGCCCAGTGCCACGGCACCGCCGTTGACGTTGACGATGTCGTGGGGCAGCTTGAAGTCGGCCATCGCGGCCATGGTGACGGCGGCGAAGGCTTCATTGACTTCCCACAGATCCACCTGGCCCGCCAGCCAGCCGGCCTTGGCCAGCGCCTTCTGGATGGCGCCGGCCGGCGCAGTGCTGAACCATTCCGGCGCCTGGGCGTGCACGGCATGGCTGACGATGCGGGCGATCGGTGCCAGGCCGCGGGCCTTGGCCGTGCTCTCGCGCATCAGTACCAGCGCCGCGGCGCCGTCGGAGATGCTGGACGAGGTGGCGGCGGTGATGGCACCGTCCTTCTTGAAAGCGGGCTTGAGCGACGGGATCTTGTCGAGCTTGGCCTTGAAGGGCTGCTCGTCGAACTTGATGACGGTGTCGCCCTTGGCAGAGCTCAGCGTCACGGGGGCCATCTCCCAGCCGAAGGCGCCGCTCTCGTTGGCGGCCTTGGCACGCTGGGTGGAGGTGATGGCGTACTGGTCCATGGCTTCGCGTGTGAAGCTGTACTTGGCCACGCACTGTTCGGCGAACACGCCCATGGCCTTGCCGCGCTCATAGGCGTCTTCCAGGCCGTCCAGGGCCATGTGGTCGTACATCTGGGCCACGCCGTACTTGACGCCCTTGCGCGCGAACATCAGGTGCGGCGCATTGGTCATGCTCTCCATGCCGCCGGCCACCATGACCTCGGCCGAGCCGGCTGCCAGCATGTCGTGGGCAAACATCATGGTGCGCATGCCGGAGCCGCACATCTTGCTCAGCGTGACGGCGCCGGCCGAATCGGGCAGGCCGGCCTTGCGCACGGCCTGGCGGGCGGGCGCCTGGCCCTGGCCGGCCATCAGGCAGTTACCCATCAGCACTTCATCGACCGAGTCGCCCGGCACGCCGGCGCGCTCGACGGCCGCCTTGATGGCAATGGCGCCCAGCTCCCAGCCGGCCAGGCCGGCGAAATCACCCAGCAGGCCGCCGATGGGGGTGCGGGCGGCGGAAACAATGACGATCGGGTCGGACATGGCTGTACTCCGTTGGTAACTCAGATGCGCCATTCTGACGCGATCAATTGACGTGCGCGTCAATTGCCGCGCAATGCCAGGGTCAATCGGTTGGGCTTGGGGCCTGGCGCCAGGCCGTGGCCGGCGCGCTGCCGCATTCAACCGGGCGGATGTCGGGTTCCAGCCGCCGCACGGCCTGGCACAACTGGCGCCAGAAGGCGCGCGTCCAGTCCGGGTGGCGCTGGGCGAACTGCGGCGAGGCTGGCGCGAAATAGGGCAGCTTGGCCACGCCGGGCGCCCATTCGACGACCTCGGCGCGCTGCTCGGGTGTGAGCACCTCGCGGGTGCTCAGCAGCAGGTCGAAGCGGCGCGCCTGCAGCATGGTCGGCCCCGCGTCGAGTGCGCTGATGGGCTCGACCGCCCAGCCGTGACCGCGCGCGATGGCGTCCTGCACCGAGCCGGCCAGCACGCCCACGCGCAGGCCCTTGGGCAGAAGCTTGCCGTCCCAGGCGGGATCGGGAGCCTCGCCACCGCGACCAAACAGCGCCAGGTGGCCGAATACGGGAGCCCAGGCGACGTCGGGCCGGCCTTGAGCATCGAAGGGGAAGCGCAAGCTGCGCAGACGCTCGGGCGTGGTGCCGAACAGCAGCGCGATGTCGACGCCGCCCTGGGCCAATGAGGCCGACAGGCGGCGGTTGGGCAGGCGCAGCAGTTCGCCCTGGCAGCCCAGGCGTTTGAGCGCCTCGCGCACGGCGACGACCTCCCAACCTGGCGGCTCGGGAAAGTCGGGGCCCTGGCCCAGCAGGCCCGGCGGCGAGGCAGCATCGCTGAAGCCGATGCGCAGTGGCTGCGGGCAAGGCGCCGCGCAAGCCGACGTAGCCACCCAGCACAGCAACAGGGCCAGGAGCAGCAGGCGGGTCATCGCGCCAGTTTAGGCCTCGGGTTCAGCGCCATAACCGGTAAGCCCAGAAGGCTTCCTCCGCCTGGATGCGGCGGCGCAGGTCCTCGGGGCTGAAGCCGGTCAAGCGGCGCGTCTCGCGGCAGAGATGGCTCTGGTCGGCGTAGTCGTTGTCGGCGGCGATGTCGGCCCAGTTCACACCGGCGCCGGCCTCGGCGGCAGCCACCGCGTGGAAGGCGTTCTCGGCGCGCGACACGGCGCGCAGTTCGCGCATCGGCAAGCCGGCCCAGGCCTTGATGCGGCGCTCGAGCTGGCGCAGGCTGCGGCCGGCCGCGCTGGTGGCGGCGCGCACCGCCAGGGCCTGGGTCCAGTCGGCATAGCGGTGGCCGGGGCGCTGCGTGCCCAGGGCCTGCCAGCGTGGCAGCAGGAAGTCTTCGAGCAATTGCAAGCGCGTGGCGTCATCGGGCGCGGCGGACATCTGCTCGGCCCAGGCCAGCCAGTCCGCGGGCAGCACCTCGCGCGCATCGACGACCCGGTTGACGTGGCGGTCCAGCGCGACACCAGTCAGCGCGATGAAGGCGTCGGGCAACAGCAGCAGCTTGAAGGCCCACACCTCGCCGAGGTTGCGCGTGTGCGTGGGCAGCGTGAACKGCCCGCCGAACAGCACGGGCGCGTGGCGGCGCTCCGGCGGCGGTGTTGAGAAACCCGGTGTTGCCAGCCATTCGCTGCTGCCCTCGGCCCACCAGAACAGCTGGACCAGCGGTGTTGCGGGAAAGTAGTTCTCGCGCTGCACGGCATCGAGGTTTCGGCCGCGCGTGTCGCGCAGCATCACGCCACGCACGCAGCCGGCGAGGGCCAGCGGCGGCAGCCAGAGGCGTGTGTGGGCTTGCATCGCGATCAGTGTCGCATTCGTTCAAGACCCGTCCGCCCCGGGAGCGCAGCATCACGGTCCATGACGACGCTGACCTGGAACGACCTCCCTTCGCACCCCACCCGCTGGTGGGGCTTCCCCGTGCTGATGGCCATGCGGCGCGACTATCTCGCGGTGATCTCCGCGCAGCGATCGCTGGGCGATCTGCCGCGCCAGACCATCCTCGGCGAACGCGGCGTCGATGTCTTCGACCCGGAACTGGTGCGCGAGGTCATGGTGGACCATGCCGACGCGCTGATCCGCTGGGCGCGCGGGCCCGAGGTGTTTTCCCAGCTGATGGGCCAGTCCGTCCTCGTCACTGAAGGGCCCACCTGGCAGCGCCAGCGCCGCATGCTGATGCAGGCCTTCACCCCCAAGCGCGTGGCCGGCTATGCGGCGCTGATGACCGATGCGGCCGTCGCCGGGCTGGCCGGCGTACAGGACGGCGAGGTGGCGATGGACACGCTGTTCAGCCACCTGACGATGGACGTCATCTCGCGCACGCTGTTCAGCACGCCGATCGGCGCCGACACCGCGGCCGCTGCGCACGCCGTGCAGGTGCTCAGCGAGACGGCGCTGGCCGAGATGTTCTGGCCATTCACGCTGCCCGACTGGCTGCCGCTGCCGGGCAAGGCCGCCAAGCGGCGCGCACACAAGCTGATGCACGGACTGCTGGGCGGCCATGTCAACGCCCGGCGCGCGTCCGGCGACGGCAAGCCCGACCTGCTCGGCATGCTGATGGCATTGCGCGACGAGGCGACCGGCGAGGCGCTGTCGCCACAGGAGGTCTACGACCAGTGCATGGTCAGCTTCCAGGCCGGCCATGAGACGAGCGCGACGGCCCTGCTGTGGTGGAGCTGGCTGCTGGCGGCACACCCTGAAGCCCAGGCGCGCGCCCGGGCCGAAGTTGATGCCGTGCTGGCCGGCAGCGTGCCAACGGCCGATGACGCGGGCGCCCTGCCTTTTCTGTCCGCCACGCTGAAGGAGGCGATGCGCCTGTACCCGCCGGTGGCGGCCGTCATGACGCGCCGCCTGACGCGTGAGATTACGCTGGGCGGCGTGCGCCTGCCGGCCCGCACGCTGGTGCGCGTGACGCCCTGGCTGCTGCACCGCGACCCGCGCTGGTGGCCGGATGCGCCGCTGGCCTTCAAGCCCGAGCGCTTCATGCCAGGGGCTGCACACGAAATCCCGCGCGGCGCCTACATCCCCTTCGGCCTGGGCCCGCGCGTCTGCCTGGGCCAGCATTTCGCGGTGCTGGAGATGACGCTGATCGCGGCGCTTCTGCTGCAGCGCTTCGAGCTGAGCCCGGCCGGCAACGAGGCGCCCAAACCGCGCATGGCCGTCACGCTGCGGCCCGAGTCCGGCCTCACACTGAGGCTCACTTCACGGAGGGCGGCATGAACCCCTGGCTCGTTGGCGCGGCGGCGCTGGTCTTCGTCATCGGCCTGGCGCACTCATGGCTGGGCGAGCGCATGCTGTTCCGCCATCTGCGCGCTGGCGGCCTGGTGCCCGTCGGCGGCCAGCCGGCACTGCGCGAATTCCAGACCCGCATCCTGTGGGCAAGCTGGCATGTCGTCACGGCCCTGGCCTGGGCACTGGCGGTGGTGCTGGCGTGGCTGGCCCAACCGGCGGTGCAGGCGATGTCCGGCGGCATCATCGAAGCGGCCG
>NZ_JBFUMO010000384.1:0-5658 GCF_054049355.1 Roseateles sp. P5_E11
CTTCGCGCCCATCACCACACAGCGCATCCGCGTGCTGGTGAACAGCTCGGCCTACTATCTCTCGCGCATTGCCGAAGTGGAGGCCTGGACCGCATCTCAATAGTCAGGATGGCCGGGCCGTTGCAGGTGATGGGATGGATGCCCCGACCCGAAGAGGGCACCCAACCGTCAAAGTGGATAGGTCAGCAACCGCTTGATCGGCAGGAGGGCTTGCAGCCCGTCGTTCAGGCGAGCCGGTAGTCTGGCGCGTGCCGGCGCAGCCACTGCTCCAGCATCATCAGGATCCAGACCATCTCGCCGTAGTAGCCGGCATGCTCCTTGAGCCGCTGGGTCAGCAGGCTTTCGACGAACTCGGTGCGCACGATGCCGCGTGCCGCCACGCCGCGCAGTGATTCCGCGGCCAGTGCGTTCAGCGCCGCGTCCTTGACGGCCCAGGGGCCGAAGGGCAGGCCGAAGCCATGCTTCTTCTTGGTCAGGATCTCGTCGGGCAGGAAGCCGCGCAGCGCCTCCTTGAAGAACCAGCGCAGCTTCAGGCCCTTGAGCTTGTAGCTGGTCGGCAGCTTCAGCGAGAAATCCAGCAGCCGCGTGTCCAGCAGCGGGAAGCCGACGTCCACACCAGCCAGGGCTGTCGTGCCGACGACCTTGGGCAGGTCGTTCTCGGCCAGCGTGTAGCGCCAGTCGAAGGCCAGCATCTGGTTGACGAGGCTGGCCTCGTGCGGGCCGGCGGCCCAGGTGGCGCGCTGGTGGTCGCGCGGTGCGCCGGTGTCCACGGCGGCCAGGAAGGCTGGCGTCAGCACCTCGCTCATGCCCAGTCGGTCCAGCAGGTTGTAGCTCTGCATGCGGTCGGGCATGGGCACGCGGGCCTGGCGGATGTAGCTGGTGCCCTTCTTGAGCAGCGGGATGTTGCCGGTGACCGGGTTGACGAACAGCGGGTTCAGCACGCCGGTGCGCAGCGGCGACGGAATCTGGCTGTAGACATGGAAGACGCGCTCCTTGGCATAGCGGGTGTTGCCGCCAAAGAGCTCGTCGCCGCCGTCGCCGGCCAGCATGCGGTGGTAGCCATCGTCATGCGCCTTGCGCGCGCAGTAGAAGGCGGGCACTGCGGAGGAATTGCCGAACGGCTGGTCGTAATGGGCGGCGACGTCGGGGATGGCCGCCACCAGATCGGCCGGTGTCACGTAGTACTCGTGATGGTCGGCGCCAAAAGCCTTGGCGGCGATGCGCGCGTATTCCATCTCGTCATAGCCCTCGGCCTCGAAGCCGATGGAATAGCTGGCCGGCGCCTGGCCCGTGGCCTCGCGCAGCAGGCCGGCGACTGTGGAGCTGTCGGTGCCGCCGCTCAGGAAGCAGGCGGTCTTGCCGTCGGCGCTCAGCCTGTCCTTGACCGCCGCGCGCAGGATGCCGTGGAACTCCTCCTTCAGCGCGTCGAAGCTGGGCCGGGCCTGCTCGTCGAAGCGCGCGACCCAGTAGGGTGCGACGGTCAGCTGGCCGTTCTCGAACAGCGCGTAGTGGGCCGGCGGCAGGCGGTGGATGCCGGCGTAGATGGTGCGCGGGGACGGGATGCAGTGATGGAAGAGGTAGTTGAAGAGGGCCTGGGTATCCAGCTCGCGGATGCCGAGCTGGCGGGCCAGTTCGTCGGCCCGCGTCGCGAAGTGCAGGCGGCCGTCCCGCACGGCGTAGCACAGGCTGTGCACGGCGAAGCGATCGATGGCGAGGTAGCTGCCCCCACCGGGGAGGTCGAGCGCGACGGCGAATTCGCCGCCCACGTCGGCCGCGCAGGCGGCGCCGCGCGCGGCATAGGCTTGGCGCCAAGCGGCCAACGCATCTCCGGCGCGCGCGCTGAAGCGGGGGGAGCCGGAGGCGAACGGCGTGTCGGGCGGCAGGGCTTGGGCTTGCATGCGGGTCTTGGGGTCAGGACGCGGGATTGTCGTTGGGATGGGCAGTGCTTCGCAGTGCGTGCAGGCGCCGCCAGGCATTGCCGACGGTCTGGCGCACCAGGCCGAYCAGGCCGCGCAGCGTCAAGGGGTCGTAGGCGACCAGCCCGAGGCGTTCGCGGCGCTGGCTCATCCATTCGGCCTTGTACGGGGCGTCGCCGATCAGATAGTCCACCTCCTGGACGCGCTCCAGGTCGAGCGCCTGCTCCATCAGCAGGGCGGTCAGCAGCGTGCCCGGAGCCAGCGCCTTGTAAGCCTGGTCGTAGGCCAACTTGTAGATGTTGGCACGGCCGTTGGCGATGATCCAGATCTGGGCCGCCGCCGGTTTGTCGTGAAGCCAGGCCAGGCCCAGGCGCAGCCAGCCGCGGCGCGCGCACAGGCGGATCAGGCCTGGCATGAAGTCGGGGTAGGGCTCGGGCACCTTCCAGCTGTGGGCGTAGACATCGCGATAGGCGGCCAGTGCGCCTTCGAGCGCGTCGCCGTCGCGCACGACCTCCAGCCGACCGCCTTCACTGGCGAACTTCTTGCCCATGCGCTTGATCGTGCTGCGCAACTGGCCGCTGCGACCCTTTAGATAGTCGGCCCAGTTCTGGCGCACCGGCTCATACCAGTTGCCAAACGAGAAGTAGGCATGCGTGCTGAGGCCGGCAAGAGTCAAAGCCCTCTTGAGCAGCGCGAACTCTCGCGAATCCGGGTCCATCGGCGAGAAACGATAGGCGGCCGCGCCGCCGCCCGTCCGTCGCAAGGCGCGTGTCAGCGGCAGCAGATCCTCGGCCTCGACGTCGTCTTCCATCGCCAGCGCGTAGATGGCTGTGTAGAAGTTGGACAGCGCGCTGATTTCACGGCCCAGTGCCCCGCTCTGCGCGACGGTGGGCAGCACGGCCAGCACGCGCCCCTGGCGGCGCAGCACGTGGATGCGCACCTGGGCCTGCGGCTCGCTGGCATAGACGGTGTCGATCAGGTTGGCGTACCAGTCTGCACCCAGCTCGACATGGCGCTGCTCGGCCTTGTGCATCAGGGCAAGTGCATCCGCCGGCAGCTCGCGCACGTGGACGTAGGTGTCGACGCTGGCGCCGCTGCGGCTCACCATGATGTCGGTGTCCACCGGTTGGCTGGCACGACCGTGCCAGCCGCGGCTGCCGCGCCTGAGCAGGCCATAGAGGGCCGGCAGGCCGCGGTGGCGATAGACGCTCACATGGTTGATCCAGCGCTGCGACGTGGACCATGCCAGCAGGTCGGATTCGGCGTTCGTGTAGAACTCGACGCCGCCGCCTGGTGCACGCGTGAACAAGTCCTCCAGCGTGCGCAGCAGCAGGATGCGGCCGGGCGCAAAGCGCTCGAACTGCTCGTGGAAGGCCGTCTTCAGCATGACGGCCATGCCACCGCTCAGCAGCAGCATGCGCGAGGCCAGCAGTTCTTCGCCCAACCAGAGTTCGTAGACCAGCGCCTCGCCGCGGGCGGCGAACTYGCGCATGACTTCGGCGTAGAAGGGCCCCTGCGGGTTGTCGCTGCTGACGGCCGTGCCTTCGCGGCCTTTCCAGCCGMTGGACTCCAGCCCCGCGTAGCGTTGCACCGCAGCCTCGATCGACTCGGGTGCGCTGGTGACGGTCAACCGTTCTCCACCTGGCTCGGATTGCAGCCGGCGCAGGTAGCGGCGCATGTTCTGGATGAGCTTGCGCGGTCGTTGAGCCCAGTAGTCATCGAAGCTGCCCTTCAGGCTGACGCTCATCGTCAGCGCATGCGGCTGGCTCTGCACGGGAAGCCTGGGCAGCTCGCGCAGGTCGCCGAAGTGCGGGTCGTTGCACAACAGGTCCAGCTCGCTCGCATAGCCGGGCAGCGCAACGAGCAGGCCGCGCAGCTCCAACCCGGCCGGGATCAGGCTGGGGCCGATCTGCGTCTGCGAGGGCAGGAAGCTGGACCAGACACCCAGGCCGCGCGTCTGGGGGTTGATGAGCAGCATGGCGACGGCCTCGCCTTCGCGGCTGGCGATGGCGAGCAGCACGCCTTGCGCCGCGAAATGGCGCAGCAGGGCATCGACGAACAAGCCATCGAGCATGCCGTGGCCGCCCATGAGCTGCCCGTTGAGGCGATCCCAGGCCTCCCGGTGGGGGCCGAGGCCTTGCACCGGGGTCAGCGTGTGGAGTTGCCAGTCCAGGCCGGGGTTCATGGGGTGTCGAGATCCAGGAAATGTGCGCCCGTCCTGGCGCAGAGACGGGCATGGTGGCGGATGCGGCCCAGCTCCGCCAGCACACGCAGGCTGGCCAGCAGGCTGCCGAGGAAGGCCTTCAGGTCGTGGTCGGCAAGCAGCTCAGCCAGCGGCTGCACGACGCCAGCGGCCAGCAGCCGCAGCAACTGGCCGGGCAGGCTGCCGCCGGGGCGCTTGAAGTCCAGCAACAGCTCCGAGCGCTTGCGCTCACCGCGGCTGGCGACCTGGCTGCCCCAGCTCTGCGGCGCACGGGCAGCCTTGGCGCGCAGATGCACGATGCGCGCGGCCGGCAGCAGCGCCGTGCGCAGGCCGTGATGGGCGAAGCGCTCGATGAGGTCGTCGTCTTCGCCGTACATGAAGAACAGCGGGTCGAAACCGCCGACACGGCTGAACACCCCGGCGCGCAGCATCCAGGCCGCCGCATTGATGCCGCGGGTGGGGTAGTGCGGCTGCACGCGGCCGAGGCAAGCGTCGGACAGATAGCCCGGCGCATGGCGCTGTAGATAGGCGCTCTGGGTGTTGGGGTCGACGCGGCCCAGGTCGGGGCTGCAGTGCAGGGGGCTGACGATGTCGAAGCCCGGCTCGGCCTGCAGGAAGGCCACGAGCTGGGCTATGGCTTCGGGCGTGACGTAGGCGTCCTGGTTCAGCAGGAAGATCGCGTCGGCGCCGGCGCGCAGGGCGTGGGCGATGCCCAGGTTGTTGCCGCGGCCGAAGCCGAGGTTGGTAGCGCTTTCGATGAGGACGGCCTCGGGGAAGTCCCGGCGCACCAGGTCGCGGGTGGTGTCGGTGGACGCGTTGTCGACGACGACGGCCGTGCCGGGATGGTTGCTGTCGCGCAGGGACTGCAGCGCGCCGGCAATCCAGGCGGCGCCGTTGAAGGTGACGATGACGACGAAGACCTTCATGACGCGGCCGCCGCGGCACGGCGTCGATCGAGGAAAGCGCGGATTTCCGCGTACAGCGGATGGCCAAGCAGTTTCAGTCCGGCCAGCCAGATCAGCACGGTCAGGCCGGCGCAGGCCAGCAAGGCGTGGAGGGCGAGCGGTTGGCCGGCCGGGCGCAGCCAGGCCGCCACCAGGGCGGCGGGCAGCAGGCAGGTCAGGGCCAGCAGCGCATTGCGCGCCAGCTCGCGCGCAATGGCGCCGAAGTCGCTGGGCAGGCAGCGTTGCTTGAAGGCATAGAAATAGGGCACGGCCACCACGGCCATCGCCAGCACGCCCAGCGCCAGCGGCTCCAGCGCCCGCCAATGCCAGATGACGGCGATCAGCAGCAGGGCCTTGACCGGCTGGATGATGAGGTCAGCCAGCGCCACCAGCTTTGAATGGCCAGCGGCCAACATCAGCGTCGGGATCAGGCTGTTCAGCACGCTGACCGCGCCGGCGGCRCAATAGATGGGCACCAGGGGCGCCGACGCATCCCATTGCGAGCCGAACATCAGCCGCAGCACCTCGAGCGCGAACAGGCCGACGAAGCCGTAAAACGGCCAGGCGACGGCGCTGACAGCCCCAAGGCTCTGCA
>NZ_JBFUMO010000385.1:0-5655 GCF_054049355.1 Roseateles sp. P5_E11
GCGTGGTGTATCTCGCCGAGGATCCCGACCACCATCTGGTCGCATTGAAGGAATATCTGCCCTCGTCGCTGGCCGAACGTTCGCCCGGCGAACTGACCCCTCGCGTCAAGCCCGAGAAGCAACCGCTATACCGACTCGGCCTGAAGAGCTTCTTCGAAGAGGGCCGTTCGCTCGCGCAGATCTCGCACCCCAGCGTCGTCTCGGTGCTGAATTTCCTGCGCGAGAACGAAACTGTCTACATGGTCATGAACTACCTGCAGGGCGACACCCTGCAGGACTTCATCGTGACCGCGCGCGATATGAAGCGCGACAAGGTCTTCCGCGAGTCGACCATCCGCAGCCTCTTCGACGAGATCCTGCGCGGCCTGCGCATCGTCCATCAGCACAAGATGCTGCACCTGGACATCAAGCCGGCCAATATCTTCATCACCAATGACAACAAGGCCGTGCTGCTGGACTTCGGCGCCGCGCGCGAAGTGCTGAGCAAGGAAGGCAACTTCATCCGCCCGATGTACACGCCGGGCTTTGCTGCGCCCGAGATGTACCGCCGCGACGGTAGCTTGGGCCCCTGGACCGACATCTACGCCATCGGCGCCTGCATCTATGCCTGCATGCAGGGCTACCCGCCGAACGACGCGCCGCAGCGCCTGGAGAAGGACCGCCTGTCCTTGAGTCTGTCGCGCCTGCGCAATGTCTACTCCGACAACCTTCTCGAGGTGACCGAGTGGTGCATGTCGCTGGACGCGCTGTCGCGCCCGCAGAGCGTGTTTGCGCTGCAGAAGGAACTCGCTCGTGAGACTGAAAGGCGTTACACCAAGCTCAGCTTCAGTGAACGCCTCAAACTCCAGCTTGAAAACCTGAAGTCCGGAGCGAAAGCCTGATGCGATTCAATGTCTTCCAGGTCAGCCGTCGCGGTGGCCGTGAGACCAACGAAGACCGCATGGGCTATTGCTTCACGCGGGAGGCGGGACTGTTCGCGCTGGCTGACGGCATGGGCGGCCACCCGGAAGGTGAAGTCGCGGCCCAGATCGCGCTGCAGACGTTGGCCGCGCTGTTCCAGCAGGACGCCCGCCCGGTCATCGAAGACCCACAGCGCTTCCTGCAGGAAACCATCGTCATTGCCCATCAGCAGCTGCTGCGCTATGCCGAGAGCAAGGGCCTGCACGACACGCCGCGCACGACGGTCGTCGCCTGCATCCTGCAGGGCAACCAGGCCTGGTGGGCGCATTGCGGCGATTCGCGCCTGTATCTCGTGCGCGCCGGCAAGCTGATTGCCCGCACCCGCGACCATTCCTATTCCGAGTTGCAGGAAGCCCTGGGCCGCGTGTCCCGCGGCGGCGAGCCTTTCAATCGCAACGTGCTCTTCACCTGCCTGGGCAGCCCCGGCAAGCCCATGGTGGACTGCCAGGGGCCGCTCATCATGGAGGCCTCGGACCGCATCCTGCTGTGCTCCGACGGCCTGTGGGGCAGCGTGGAGGACGGCGAGATCGTTCAGCACATGGCTGACCAGGCCATTACCGAAGCTGTGCCCGAACTGGTCGAGCAGGCCCTGCGCCGCGGCGGCGCGCGCAGTGACAACGTCACCGTGCTGGCCGTCGAATGGGAAGGCGAGGGCGAGCCCAGCGGCGAGACCACGCAGAATCTCGGCAATTCCGGCTTTGCGTCCACCATCCAGGGCGCCCTGGACGCCGACCTTGTCGCCGGCATGGACGACGAGGAGATCGAGCGTTCGATACGCGAGATCAACGAAGTCATCCGCCAATCGGGCCGCGGCGCCAATCGCCGCTAACTCTCCTTTTCTCATGACCAAGACCTTCACGCGCAGCGCAGGCCGCGCCRCCAATCAATTGCGCCCGGTGCGCATCACCCGCGGTTTCACCGTGCATGCCGAGGGCTCGGTGCTGATCGAGTTCGGTGGCACCCGCGTGCTGTGCACGGCCTCGGTCGAGGAGCGCGTACCGCCGCACAAGCGCGGCTCGGGTGAAGGCTGGGTGACGGCCGAGTACGGCATGCTGCCGCGCGCCACCCACACCCGCGGCGACCGCGAGGCCGCCCGCGGCAAGCAGAGCGGCCGCACGCAGGAGATCCAGCGACTCATCGGCCGCTCACTGCGCGCGGTGTTCGACCTGAGCGCCCTCGGCGAGCGCACGATCACGCTGGACTGCGACGTGCTGCAGGCCGACGGCGGCACGCGCACGGCGGCCATCACCGGCGCCTTCGTCGCGGCCCAGGACGCCGTCAACAGGCTGCTGGCCGACAGCAAGCTGTCGCGCTCGCCGATCAAGGACACGGTGGCCGCCATCTCGGTCGGCATCGTCGACGGCGTGCCGCTGCTGGACCTTGAATACATCGAGGACGTGGCCTGCGACACCGACATGAACGTCGTCATGACGGGCTCGGGTGGCTTTGTCGAGCTGCAGGGCACGGCCGAGGGCGTGGTGTTCACGCGTGACGAGATGAATGCGCTGCTCGACCTGGCCGACAAGGGCATCCGCGAGCTGATCGAGGCCCAACAAGCCGCGCTGAAGTGAAGCTGGTTCTTGCCTCCAACAACGCGAAGAAGCTCGTCGAGCTGCAGGCGTTGTTCGCGCCGCTCGGTATCGAACTGGTGAATCAGGGCAGCCTGGGCATCCCGGAGGCCGAGGAGCCCTTTGAAACCTTTGCCGAGAACGCGCTGACCAAAGCCCGCCACGCCGCCAAGCTCAGCGGCCTGCCGGCGCTGGCCGACGATTCAGGCTTGAGCGTTGACGCTCTCGGCGGCGCGCCCGGCGTGCGTTCGGCACGTTACGCGCTGGATGCCGGCGGCGAGAAAAGCGACGCAGCCAACAATGAACGGTTGCTGCGCGAGATGGCCGGCATCGAGGATCGCCGGGCGCGCTTTGTCTGCGCCCTGGTGGCGGTGCGCAGCGCCGACGACCCCGAGCCACTGATCGCCATGGGCCGCTGGAGCGGCGAGATCCTGAAGGCGCCGAGCGGCGAGGGCGGCTTTGGCTACGACCCGCTGATGCACATCCCCGAGCTCGGCCAGACCGTGGCCAGCCTGGGCGCTGCGGTCAAGAACCAGCACAGCCACCGGGCGCTGGCCGCCGTGCACCTGATCCAGCAATTCCGCGAGGTCTGGCGGCTTGGCTGAGATCGTCCATCTGATGCGGCCGGGTACGCTGCAGTTGCCCGCGCTGCCCCCGCTTGCCCTCTACGTTCATCTGCCCTGGTGCTTGCGCAAATGCCCCTACTGCGACTTCAACTCGCATGAGGTCAAGGATGGCGCGTTGGCGGTCGACACGGCCGAGGCCTATCTCGCCGCGCTGCGCACCGACCTCGAAGCGGCGCTGCCGCTGATCTGGGGCCGGCCTGTCATCAGCATCTTCATCGGCGGCGGCACGCCCAGCCTGTTCAACCCCGAGCAGATCGCGCAGCTCATCTCGGATATCCGTGCACGCCTGCCGCTGGAGCCGGGCTGCGAGATCACGCTGGAGGCCAACCCCGGCACCTTCGAGCGCGAGCGCTTCAAGGGCTTTCGCCAGGCTGGCGTCACGCGCCTGTCGGTGGGCGTACAGAGCTTCGATGACGCGCAGCTGAAGACGCTTGGCCGCGTGCACAGCGCGAGCCAGGCACGCGAGGCGCTCACCGAGGCGGCTGCGGCGTTCGAGACCTTCAACCTCGACCTGATGTATGCGTTGCCCGGGCAGTCGCTGGACGACCTGTCGCGTGAGCTGGACGCTGCGCTGAGCTTCAAGCCACCGCACCTGTCCATCTACCACCTGACCATCGAACCCAACACGGTGTTCGCGACGCGCACGCCGGCCGGCCTGCCCGACCCTGACTTGGCCAGCGACATGCTGGACCTGATCACGGCGCGTACCGGCGCCACGGGGCTGTCGCGTTACGAGGTCTCGGCTTATGCCCGCGAGGGCCACCGCTGCCTGCACAACCTGAACTACTGGCAGTTCGGCGACTATCTCGGCATCGGCGCTGGCGCGCACAGCAAGCTGAGTTTCCCCAACCGCGTGCTGCGCCAGGTGCGCTGGCGTGAACCGGCGGCCTTCATGGCGCAGGCGAACAAGGTCAGCAACGAACACGAGGTGGCGCGCAAGGACCTGCCCTTCGAGTTCATGCTGAATGCGCTGCGGCTGAAGGAAGGCGTCACGCTGACGCAGTTCCTCGAGCGCACCGGGCTGCCTGTGTCGGCGATTGCGAAAGGCTTGGAGGTGGCCCGTGGCCGTGGCTTGCTGACCAGTGATGCGGCTCGCATCCAGCCAACCGAGCGAGGCTTCGACTTCCTCAGCGATCTGCAGCAGCTGTTTCTTTGAGTCGCTGCTGCAGCGCCGCGACCTCGGCGTGCAGCCAGTCGCAGAAGATGCGCACGGCCGGGTCGTCGCGCAGGGCCTCGGGGTAGACGACCTGGTAGTCACGCGTGGCGTCGTCATCTACGGCGTGAGTCGACAGCCGCACGAGCCGCCCGTCCAGCAGCGCGTCGGCGGCAAACAGCTCGCGCGTCAGGGCCACACCCATCCCTTGCTCGGCCGCCTGGCCCAGCATCGCGGCGTCATTGAAGGTCGCCACCGGCGTTGGCACAGCGCCCTTGTGGCCGACCTCGGCAAACCACTGTCGCCACAAATCGGCGTCGCCCATCAGCGGCTGCTGCGTCAAGAGTTCCGGCGTTGCGTCCACCAGGCGCTGCGCGAGCAGCGGCGCAGCGACCACGATGTGCGGCGAATGGAAGAGCGGCTCGCAGATCAACCCAGGCCAGCCCCCGCGGCCGATGCGCAGGCCGATGTGAAAGCCCTCGCGTTCCAGGTCCACCACCTGCTGGGATGAATGCAGGTCCAGCGTGATGCAGGGCTGCAGGGCTTGCCAGCGCGGCAGGCGGGGCAGCAGCCAACGCTGAGCGAACGAGGGCAGGGCGGTCACTCGCAGCGTCTGCGCGGCGCTCCCGTGCGCTTGCGCCGCCGCCAGCAGGCCCGCCTGCAAGGCAGCGAACACCTGTGTCACACCGCGCTGCAGCGCCTGCCCAGCCGGGTTCAGCGTCAGCCGCCGGCCCTGGCGAGTGAACAGCTCAAAGCCGAGCTGGGCCTCCAGGCCGCGGATCTGCTGGCTGACCGCGCTGTGCGTCAGGTGCAGGCTCTCGGCCGCGGCGCGCAGGTTCTCGGTCTGGGCCGCGGCACGAAAGGCAGCCAGGTAATGAAGGGGAAAACGGTCGAGTGAGGCCATCTGGTAAGCCAATCCAACCAATCAGTGAAGAAATAAGCGCTTCGTGGCGAGGCTCTGGATGCATAGCATAACCAGCACTTGAAGGAGACCCGCCATGATCACTCTGCCCCGCTGGATTGCTTTTGCCTCGTTTGCTGCCGTCCTCGTGCTCGCCACGACGAGCGCCCGGGCGTTCACGGATTCGAATGCTGAASTGAAGGAAGCGGCCGCGGAGCGCTCGAACCGCGTCATCGTGACTGGCAAGGCCGARCGGCCTGTGCAGACGGCCTGGGTGCCGACCGCGCCGAAGTCGCTGGACGGTTTCAAGCCGGTCTTCCCGGCCGACCCTGTGGTCGTCGCGCGTCACCGTCCGATGCTGCTGGCCAAGGCCGATGCGCCCGCCAGTGGTGGTAAACGTTGAAGCCCCCTCGTCCAAGGATTACCTTGGTCGGGACCGCGCTGCGG
>NZ_JBFUMO010000386.1:0-5649 GCF_054049355.1 Roseateles sp. P5_E11
TGGAACTTGCCGATGGGGAGGCCAGCGGCGCTCCGGAGTGCGGGATGCGTGAACCGCTCGTGCTGAAGGCTGGCGTTGTGAACTGCCTCTGAGGGCATCAGGGTCACATGCTGTCCCGCGTCAACGACAGGGCGCGCCTCGAAGTTGCGGTCGGCAAAGGCACTCTTGATCGCCTGCCAGAGAGAGACACGGCCCAGCCGGGCCGAGTCGAGTGCGGCTTTCAGGAAGCCGGGAGCGACGCCGTGGAGCTTCAGGTAGTCCGACGCCGGCCAGGTGCACCTCAGCTCGAAGAAGAGTTGATCGCCGCCGGCGCCGGTGAACATGGCGCGGGCGTGGTGAGCCGCGGCAGTCGCGGCATCCATCCTGCCCGTGCCCATGCGGCCGACGTAGCCGCCGGGTATCGGGGTGCGGGCGACATCCAAAACGTCTTCGAGGCGAAAGTCGGCATCGCGCGTGCGCTCGATGAGGGTCGTGCCGGCTCGCTTGGCTGCCAGGCGGGCGAAGCTGCGCTCATCGCTGTCGGAGCCGGGCGAGTGATAGTTGAGGCAGGTGACCCGGTCCGGAGGCAGGGCGGGGCAAAGGCTGCCGAGCAGGATGGCCGAGTCCACGCCGCCGGACAGCCTCAGCAGGATGGCGTCGTAGCAGGAGGCCCAGCTTTGGGCGCAGCTCATGACCGTGTCGCGCAGTTGCCCTGCAGCGATGGCGGGCTCAAGTTCGACCGCGCGGCGTGCGATGTTGGTGGCATTCCACAGTGCCAACGGGCTGCTCGCTGGCTCCCCTGCTCGCGTCAGCATTCCTGGCAGGATCTGCTGAACGCCATCCAGTGCGGTCTCGTTACTGCCCAGGCGATTGATCAGCAGCAGCGCCGCAACCGCCTCCCAGTTGACGCGCGGCAGTGGGGCGACCTTCAGCACTTCGATGAGGTCCTCCAGCCAGCAGAAGAGGATGCTGAGACCGTCGAGCTGAAGCTGGTAGCAGGGCAGTGCACCGGTTGGATCGCGCAGGACGCGGCACGCGCCGGTCGAGGATGGGAGGAAGGCAACGTAGCGCCCCCAGAACTCCTCGATCAGCGCGCGGCCATCCGTGTGAACGATGCTGTGGCCTTCTGCTTCGGTGAGCTCGAAGGGGCTGGCTGGCGTGGGCGGCAAGTCACCACGCCGGAACAGGCGGCCAAGGATGAGGCCCTGCCCGGAGGGCAGCACGTACGCTTCGTTGACGCCCGCGCTTGTTCCCGTTGTATAGACACTAAGGCCAGTGCTTCGGTGGGTTTGCTGCCACTCGGCCCGTGTGTGGAGGGCCTGCTCGAACTGCTCGGCCAGCGCTGCCTGTGACGGGCTGGCCAGATTCCAGTGGATGCCGATGAAGCGGAACATGCCGGCACCCGTTGTTCAGACCACGAGGATGGGTTGGTAGCGGCGGACGTTCTCGTGCTGGTCGTTGAGCACGACGCCGCCGCTTTGAACCCAGGAGTGCGCACCAAATGGACGTGTGCGAACGCCGATGACCCAGCTGGCAGTCAGCCCTTGCGTTGCGAGGAAGCGTGTCAGCGTCAGCGAGTCATGGAGGCAGCGGTCGTGCGCAGTGAATGCGAAGGGGCGGACGCGCATGTAGCCTGCCACTGCTCGGCGCAGCCCCGCGGCATCGGGTGTGGCTTGCCAGGTCTGGCGGGTGCGTGCAGCAGCCACCGCGCTCGCCATGTCTTCCAAGGAGCGGCGCTTCAATGAGATCGCCGTRATTGCAGCGGCTTGCCACAGCCTGAGGAGCTGGCCCCACTGGAAGGCGGACGACTGTTCATCGTCGTCTGCGTTCATGCTGTGGACGGGCTCGTCGAGCGGGGGGCGCTCCGGGGCAGGCCCTCGCGCCTCGATGAGCATGCGCTGGCTGCGAAAGTTCTCAACCCATTCGGTCAGGATCGACGCATCGGCATCCTGGCCAGCTGCATTGACAGCGGTCGGCCAGCCGTCGATCAACTGGGGAAGCGCGGATACCAGCGGACCACCGACGCCGACGTACTTCCCGCGTTGCAGGTCCAAAAGGATCACCTGTCCGTCCACGCAGCAGGCGCGAACGTGATCTGCCAGGCGCCATGGGGGAGTCGACTCGTGGGTCTGGGTCATATGGGAGGGGTGTTGAGGCGTGCAGCCGGGAGGGCGCACGCCGTTGTGGCTCGTCAGGCGGTCAGAGGGGCTGACGCCAACTTGCTACGGGGTTCTCTTCGGGGAGGTGCCCCATCGGCAGGCCTTTGGTTTCGTCCTTGGCGCCACCTAGTTCTTCGACTTCCAGTTGCGGTTCTTGGTTCAGGAGGCTCTCCTTGAGACCATTCAGCACGGTGAAGGCGTGCCGCCCATCGGATGGCACGCCTTGGCTGGTCGCTCAGGCGATCAGACGATCTGGCGCCGTTGGACCGCCGGGTTCTCCTCGGGCAGCGGCAGGTTCTGGAAGCCCTTGGTTTCTTCCTTGGCGTCGCCCAGTTCGACGACTTCCAGTTGTGGTGCTTCGTTCATGACGATCTCCTTCAGTTGGTTGAGACGGGATGCCTTTGGCGTGTGCCTCGGGCAAGCCAACGATATGAATCCTGACGGTTCCATCCAACGGATGTTTTTGAGTGCATTCGACCGTTCGGGAGCGGGCTTGGCTTGAGTTGCCCCAGCAGCACTGGAGCTGCTTGGCTGCGCCGCTTCATCGCCAGCGGCAGCGTGTGCACGTGTTTCCGTTCGGAATCGCCGGCTTGCATCGAGGATGCTCATCCGAACGACTGACGCGTTGTCCATCCAAAGACGGTGAGGTTTTCCGCGTCTCAAACGTCAAGGAGTCATGGATGACTCCGTCTTCAACACCGACAGTTCGGCGGTCTGGCACGTCTACTGGCAGGCGGCTGCCGGTCGAGACCTGCTGGCCGACCCGTCGCTCATCAGTCGAGTTCGCTCGCGTCTACTCGACGCGCACCGCCAGGCAGGGCGCGAGCTTCTGTACTTCCTGCTGACGCCCACCGAGATTCACTTGCTAGCGATCTTGACTGGTGGGGAGTCTCCAGGGCATCTCGCACGCGGATTCGCGAACGTCGTCGCGCGCTGGGTCCGGGACGTCCAAGGGTCGCCTGGCCCGGTCTTCGTGGGCCGGTACCAGGCGCGGCGGGTCGAGAGCGAGGATGCACTGCACAGCGAGGTCCGCATGTTGGCGTGGCGGCCTGTGGCCATGAAGCTGTGCGTGGCCGCGACGCACTTTCGTCATTCGGCCTTGAGGATCGTGCTGGGGCTGAGTCGGCCGGAGGGCTTCCATGCAGCTCCGCTGCTGGGCCAATTCGGTTCGACAGTGCTGCAGGCCCGCGCCCTGCTCAGGGCAGCGCTGGCCAAGCGCCCGTCGCAGGTGGAGGTCCTGCAGTGGGAGCTGGCGCGCGGCCTGACCTTGGCGGGCGGCTCGGTCGGTCCCATGGGGCGCATGTCCCGGAAGGTCCGGGGCGGCGCGGCCGCGCTGGTCGCTGCGAGCGGCTCGAAAGGTATCGACGGGGCGCTCCACCTCCTTGAGCGCTGGGTGGAGGCAAAGTTGGGCATGCGCGCCGGGCAGCGGGTTGCGCTGCAGAAAGGGGTGGCCGGCGCGCGAGGTCGTGCATTGGTTGCAATGCTTGCCGTGCGATCAGGCTTGTGCTCAGCCGCATCCGTGGCGCGGCACTTCAAGCGCGCGAAGGCGACGATGAGCGAGCAGATGGCCGCGGCAAGGCGCCGCCCAGAAGATCAGCAGATTCTCGCCACGCCGATGGCCCGGATCGTGGCGGAGGCTCTGTCGCTGGCTGCCGAGGCTCAAGAGGGCTCTTGAGAGGAGCCCTCAACGTCAGGCTGGAGCGCGGAGGACGTGTTGTGGATGTGGCCTATTGGAGCGGTGTGCCGAAGACCTGGCCGAGCAGCCCTTTTCCGACTCGATGACTCTTCAGCCAGTGCCCGTGTGCTGGGTCGCGCAACACCATCGCCACCATGCCGCATCGTTCGTTGACCGCCTCACGGAGGAGGTCAGCGGCGCGATTGAATTCTCCGAGGGCGGCCAATGGTGCCGCGTACAGCGAGGCTTCCCCGACGCTGGTCGCCGGCCGCGATAGCGATGTTTCGATGATGGCCATGGCCTCCGTTTTGCGCTTCAGCCTTGCCAAGACGAAGGCCGCGACGGTCCAGGTGAACGGTGGCGTGTCCGGGCCTTGGATCAGCCGCCTGGCGCTGGCTTCCAGATCGTACGTCGGTGCGACCAGTGCCTGGATGGCAAGATGGAAGGCGGAGGCGACGAGCTGGCCGGGATGGTCAGCGCGGGTCGCCCGCGCCTCTTCCAGCGCCTCAGCGCCCTTGCCGGCCTGGACCAGCGCTCGAGCCAGGGTCATGCGGACGTGCAGCGTGTAGGGCGCAAGCTCGCGCAGCCGCTTCAGGACGTCCACCGCTTGTTCGGCGTCGTCGGTGTAGAGCAGGTGCCGTGCGTACGCGATCAGGGTGTCGACATGCTCGCCGTCTTGAGCCAGCGCGAGATCGAATGACTTGCGGGCGTCTGCGAACCGCCAGGACAGGTCGAGCAGCGTGCCGACCGCCGCGTGCCGGCCGCGTGCGTCAGGGCAAGCCGTGCCGACATCCGCGACGGCCGCGAGGCCTTCATCCACGGCCGCCTCGGTGGGTATCGTGCCCCAGCCGATGGCAGCGGCCAGCGCCTCGGCCAGGGCCACCCTGGCCTCGCCGGAGCGGGGTGCCACGGCCACGAGTCGCCGAAGGATCTGGATCGCCCGGCTCATCGCGTCAGGGGTGCGCTGCAGCACCAGCTGTTTCGCGTGGACGAGGCTGTCGTCGTCGAAGGCGCTGAGGCCGGTGATGGACTCTTTGGGTTCGCCGAACAGCTGGTATCCGCGGCCGTAGATGGCCCGGACGTTCACGCCGAGGGGCAGGAGCGCAGAGCGCACGCGACTGATGTTGCGGGCCAGCCCTTCGTCCGACATCTCGTCGTCGCGCCAGACCTCCMGCGCGAACTCGTCCTTGCTGACGGACTGTGGCGCCTTGAGGATCAATTGCTTCAGCACCGCCTGGGCTCTCGCGGGCAGTCGCAGCGGTTGTCCATGTGCGAGCGGATCCCCTTCGGCGTTCAGTTGGAGGTCACCAAAACTTCTTGAGGCGGTCATCAGCAGGCAGCAGTAGTCAACATGTAGTCAAGGTTGCAAATGGCGAGAGCCCTAGCATCGATTTGCCTTGTCGAGGTACTTCGACGTTCCAAAACCCATGGAGTAGTTCATGTTTTCTCTGAATCGTTTCCGCATGGCACTGGCCTTGCACGCAGCCGCACTTTGTTTCTCGGGCGCCGCCGGCGCCACCGACCTGCTGAATACGGGCGCGCCGACGAGCAGCGTCGGCTTCGACGTTTCAACCCAGCAGACGACTGCCATCGCGTTCACGACCGACCAGGCATACCGTTTCGACTCGGTTTCGCTCTGGATGATGAGCAACAACTGGGATTGCGCCTGCGCCTCGTTGACGATCTCGCTGCAATCGAGCATCGCCGGGTCTTCGTCGCCGCTGATCCCGTCCGGCGTGACGCTGGAGTCCTGGAGCTTCACGTCCAGCGCCGTGGGCTGGACGCCGGTGCTGGAGACGATGCAGTCGGTGCTGCACCCCGTGCTTGGTGCAGGGG
>NZ_JBFUMO010000387.1:0-5635 GCF_054049355.1 Roseateles sp. P5_E11
CTGTGGAGGAGGGTGCCGAGGGTGAAGCCAAGCGCGTGCTGGCGCCGGATGCCGATGCCCCCAAGCTGCAGAAGGTGCTGGCCCAGGCCGGTATCGGCTCGCGTCGCGACATCGAGGAATGGATCGCCGAGGGCAAGATCGAGGTGAATGGCGAGGTCGCCCACGTCGGCCAGCGCATCTCCTTCGGTGACCGCGTGCGCGTCAATGGCAAGGAGGTGCGCGTGCGCATCTCGCCGCCGAACCCGCGCATCCTGGCCTATCACAAGCCCACGGGCGAGGTGTCCACGTTCAACGATCCGGAAGGCCGCCCGACGGTGTTCCGCTCGCTGCCGCGCGTGCAGGGCCAGAAATGGCAGTCCGTCGGCCGCCTGGACATCAACACCGAAGGCCTGCTGCTGTTCACCAACTCCGGCGAACTGGCCAACCAACTGATGCATCCGCGCTTCGGCGTCGAGCGTGAGTACGCGGCCCGGGTGCTGGGGGCGCTGAGCGACGAGCAGCGCGCCAAGCTGCTCGAAGGCGTCAACGTCGAAGGTCAAGTGGCCTCCTTCAAGAGCATCGAGGACGGTGGCGGCGAAGGCGCCAACCGCTGGTACCGCGTCGTCATCACCGAGGGCCGCAACCGCGAAGTGCGCAAGCTCTTCGAGGCTGTCGGCATGGTCGTCAGCCGCCTGATCCGCATCCGCTACGGCACCGTCGTGCTGCCGCGCGGCTTGAAGCGTGGCGTCTGGGTGGAACTGGGCGATGACGACGTGCGCGTCATCCGCCGCCTGGCCGGCCACACCTCCAACAGTGGCCAGGGCCAGAACTTCGGGCAAGGGCAGGGCAAGGGCCAGCCGCAACAGCAGCAGGGCCAAGGCAACAAGAACGACCGCAACAAGCGCCGCAACGACGAGCGCCACAGCGGCAGTGGCGGCCCGCGCCCGAGCCGCCCGCCCGAGGCGCCGCAGCCTCAGCAGGCCCGCCCGCCGCGCGAGGAGCGCGCCCCGCGCCGTGACGATGAGGAGGATGACGGCTTCATTC
Source organism: Roseateles sp. P5_E11 (assembly GCF_054049355.1). Classification (NCBI taxonomy): domain Bacteria; kingdom Pseudomonadati; phylum Pseudomonadota; class Betaproteobacteria; order Burkholderiales; family Sphaerotilaceae; genus Roseateles; species Roseateles sp. P5_E11. Next base: position 1,024 of record NZ_JBFUMO010000387.1, read on the forward strand.
CGCATCACGTCAACCCGCTGGAGCAGACCTTCGACCGCCGCCATGCGACGAGCGGCAAGCGGGGCCTGCCTCAGGGCTTTGGCGCCGGCGGCAGCCAGCAGGACAACAGGCAAGGCAAGGGCGGTGGCAACAAGGGCAATGGCCCGCGTGAACCCGATCCGATGCAGACCTCGGTGGGCTATATCGGCGGTGATGCCTTCCTGCGCCGTGGCGGCGGCGGGGGTGGCCGCGGTGGCAAGGGCGGTGGCGGTGGCGGTGGCGGTGGCGGTGGCGGTGGCGGTGGCGGTGGTCGCTCCGGCGGCGGCTACGGCGGACGTCGCTGAAACTGGGCGGGGGATACAACTAGGGTCATCCCTGCCCGCTACAATCACAGGCTTTGTCCAATACGCCCCATCAGGAGAACCCCATGGCGATCGAAACCACCCTGTCCATCATCAAGCCCGATGCCGTGGCAAAGAACGTCATCGGCCAGATCTACGCCCGCTTCGAGGCCGCCGGCCTGAAGGTCGTGGCCGCCAAGATGGTGCACCTGTCGCGCGTCGAAGCTGAACAGTTCTACGCCGTCCACAAGGCCCGCCCCTTCTTCAACGACCTGGTCAGCTTCATGATCTCCGGCCCGGTCATGATCCAGGCCCTGCAAGGCGAAGGCGCCATCCTGAAGAACCGTGACCTGATGGGCGCCACCGATCCCAAGAAGGCCGAGAAGGGCACCATCCGCGCCGACTTCGCCGACAGCATCGACGCCAACGCCGTGCACGGCTCCGACGCCGCCGAAACGGCCGCTGTCGAAGTGGCCTTCTTCTTCCCCGGCATGAACGTCTACGCCGGTCGCTGATCAAGCCCACCCCTACCGGCTGACGCCGGCCCCTCAAGGGGCACTGCTAGCGGCCTGGCAAAGCCAGTTCCGCTGCAGTCGCTAAGTAAGACACTAGCCGGCGACGGTGGGGCGCTTGGAGGTTTGCAATGGATACGGTCAACCTGCTCGGATTCGATCTCCCAGGCCTGGCCGCCTACTGCGAGCAACTGGGCGAAAAGAAATTCCGTGCGACCCAGCTGTTCCGCTGGGTCCACCAGAAGGGCGCGTCGGACTTCGACCAGATGTCCGACCTCGCCAAGTCCCTGCGCGAGAAGCTCAAGGGCCGTGCCCACATCGCGGCGCTGCCGGTCATCTCCGAGCATGTCTCGACGGATGGCACCATCAAGTGGCTGTTCGATGTCGGTGCCGGCAATGCCGTCGAGGCCGTCTTCATTCCTGAGGATGATCGCGGCACGCTGTGCATCTCCAGCCAGGCCGGCTGCGCGGTCGGCTGCCGCTTCTGCTCGACGGGCCATCAGGGCTTCAGCCGCAACCTGACGACCGCCGAGATCACGGCCCAGCTCTGGTTTGCCGAGCACAACCTGCGCAAACGCCTCAACACGGCGGAGCGCGTGATCTCCAACGTCGTCATGATGGGCATGGGCGAGCCGCTGCAGAACTATGACCAGCTCGTGCCGGCGCTCAAGACCATGCTGGACGACCATGGCTATGGCCTGAGCCGCCGCCGCGTCACCGTGTCGACTTCGGGCGTCGTGCCCATGATCGACCGGTTGCGCGAGGACTGCCCGGTGGCCATGGCCGTCAGCCTGCACGCGCCGACCGATCCGCTGCGCGACCAGCTCGTGCCGCTGAACAAGAAATACCCCATCGCCGAGTTGCTGGACGCCTGCAACCGCTACCTCGAGAAGGCGCCGCGCGACTTCATCACCTTCGAGTACTGCATGTTGCAGGAGGTGAACGATTCGCCCGAGCAGGCCCATGAGCTGGTCAGGCTGTTGAGGAACAAGGTCAACTGCAAGATCAACCTGATCCCCTTCAACCCCTTCCCGGCCTCGGGCCTCACGCGCAGCACGAATGCGCGCGTGCAGGCCTTTGCCGAGGTGCTGATCCAGGCAGGTATCGTGACGACGGTGCGCAAGACGCGCGGCGACGACATCGACGCCGCCTGCGGCCAGCTGGCCGGCGAGGTGCAGGACCGCACCCGCGCGCATATCCGCATGGTCAGGGCACCCGTCACGGTGGCCAAATCCACCTGATGCCCCCTGGTGCCACCTTCGAGGAATTGATGAAGCGACTGTTGATCGTTCTGGCCACCGCCCTCCTTGCTGCCTGCGCCGGTACCACCGCGCCCAGCGCCGACCGCGAGATCAAGACCGACTCGGACCAGACCGACGGCGACCGCCGCGCCGCGATCCGGCTCGAACTGGCCCAGGGCTATTTCTCGCGCGGCCAGTTCAACACGGCCCTGGACGAGCTCAAGATGGCGCTGCAGCTCAAGCCCGACATGCGTGAAGCCGTCAACCTGCGCGGCCTCATCTACGCCGCCATGGGCKAGCACCAGCTTGCTGAGGAGGCCTTCCGCCGCGCCCTGGTCGTCTATCCCAACGATCCCGACACGCTGCACAACTACGGCTGGTTCATGTGCCAGCAGCAGCGCTGGCCGACGGCGGACTCACTGTTCGACCAGGCCCTGGCCCAGTCCACTTATCGCGCGCCGGCCCGCACCCTGCTCGCCAAGGGCGTCTGCGAGGCCCGTTCGGGCCGCATGCTGGTCGCCGAGAAGACGCTGGCGCGCGCCTTCGAGCTGGACCCCGGCAGCCCGGCTGTCGCCATGAATCTGTCCGATGTGCTGTTTCGCAACCGCGAGCTGGAGCGTGCCCGTTTCTATGTGAAGCGTGTCAACAGTCAGCCCGAGCAAGTCAATGCCCAGAGCCTGTGGCTGCAGTTGCGCATCGAGCGCAAGCTCGGCAACAGCGGCACGGTCGACGATCTGGCCATGCAAATGCGCCGCAAATACCCCCAGGCCCCGGAGACCCAGTCCCTGGACGCCGGCCGTTACGACGAATAAGCCGTGACTGCGGCGCACAGCAAGAACGAGACGATGGAACCCACCACCGAGGGACTCGCCAGCCAGGCCGCCACCGCGGGCGCCTGGCTCAGGAACGCGCGCCAGCAGCGCGGCCTGCACATCGCCGCCCTGGCGGTCATGCTCAAGGTGCCGCAGGCCAAGCTCGAGGCCCTGGAGGCCGACCGTTTCGACGAGCTGCCCGACGCCACCTTTGCCCGCGCGCTGGCCACGGCCATGTGCCGGGCGCTCAAGGTGGACCCGGCACCGGTGCTGGCGCTGCTGCCGCGCACGCGCGATCGCGAGTTCGACGTGCGCCCTGGGCTCAACCAGCCCTTCCGTGAGCGCGGTGCCGGCCCCATTGAAGGCGGCGTGCTGGGCCTGGCGACGAGGCCCGTCATCTGGGGACCGGTGCTGCTGCTGGTCGCTGCGGCAGCCATCTACTGGATCCCAGCGGGCTGGTTGCCCGAACGCGGCGCCAGTGTGGTGGCTCCAGCGGCGTCCGGCACCGTTGTCACGGCGAGCGCGCCGGTCGTCGAATTCGTGCCCGCACCCTCCGCCTCCGAACCAGCAACGACGTTGCCAGAACCTGTGGCATCTGCGCCGCTGCAGGTGCGTGATGTTGCACCGCCGCCCGCCGCCATGCCCGCCTCTGCGCCGCCGGTGAAGACGACGGTCACCGCTTCGCCCGGCAGCGCGCTGCGCGTGACGGCGACGGCCGATACGTGGATCGAGGTTGCCGACGCCAAGGGCCAGCCGCTGCTGTCGCGGGTGCTGCGTGCGGGCGAACAGCAGGAGTTCACGGGCGCCGCGCCCTACAAGCTGCGCATTGGCAATGTGCGCGGCACCCAGGTCGAATGGCGCGGTGCCGCCGTCGACCTGGCGCCGCTAGCCAAGGACAACATCGCTCGACTGGAGTTGAAATGATGAGCGAATGGATCATCCCCGAGGCCGCACCTGCGCCGCGCAGGAGCCGCCAGGCCCGCGTGGTCTGGGGCAGCCGTGTCGTCACGGTCGGCGGTGAGGCACCGGTGCGCGTGCAGTCCATGACCAACACCGACACGGTGGACGCCATCGGCACGGCCATCCAGGTCAAGGAGCTGGCGATTGCCGGCTCGGAGATGGTGCGCATCACCGTCAACACGCCCGAGGCGGCCGACGCCGTGCCCTACATCCGCGAGCAGCTCGATCGCATGGGCATCGACGTGCCGCTGGTGGGCGACTTCCACTACAACGGCCACCGCCTGCTGACCGAGCATCCGGCCATGGCCCAGGCCCTGTCCAAGTACCGTATCAACCCCGGCAATGTGGGCAAGGGCGACAAGAAGGACCGCCAGTTCGCCATGATGGTCGAGGCCGCTGCCAAGTACGACAAGGTCGTGCGCATCGGCGTCAACTGGGGCAGCCTGGACCAGGAGCTGCTCGCGCAGTTTATGGACGAGAACGCCAAGCGTGCCCAGCCCTGGGACGCCAAGCCGGTCATGTACCAGGCTCTCGTCGAATCGGCGCTAACGTCGGCCGCCTATGCCGCCGAGCTGGGTCTGAACCCCGACAACATCATCATCAGCTGCAAGGTCAGCGGCGTGCAGGACCTGATCTCGGTCTACCGTGAGCTGGCTCGCCGCTGCGACTACGCGCTGCACCTGGGCCTGACCGAAGCCGGCATGGGCACCAAGGGCACGGTCGCTTCCTCGGTCGCGCTGGGCATCCTGGCCCAGGAAGGCATCGGC
>NZ_JBFUMO010000388.1:0-5599 GCF_054049355.1 Roseateles sp. P5_E11
CTGCTGGTGCTGGGCCTGGCCATCACGCGCAGCATCACGCGCCAGTTGGGTGGCGAGCCCGCGCGCGTCAATGAGATCACGCGCCAACTGGCCGAAGGCGACCTCAGCGTTGACATCGACCTGCAGGGCAGCAGCCATGAGAGCGTCATGCAGGGCGTGAAAGCCATGCGCGACAGCATGGCAAGCATCGTGCAGCAGGTGCGTGACGGCTCGGAGTCGGTGGCCAATGCGAGCTCGGAGATCGCCTCTGGCAACCAGGACCTGAGCGCCCGCACCGAGAGCCAGGCCAGCGCGCTGCAGCAGACGGCGGCCTCCATGGACGAACTCGGCGCCACCGTGCGCAACAACGTCGACAACGCCCAGCAGGCCAACCAGCTGGCGCAGAACGCTTCGCACGTCGCTGCGGAAGGCGGCCAGGTCGTCAAGCAGGTCGTCGACACGATGAAGGGCATCAACGACAGCTCGCGCCGCATCGGCGACATCATCTCCGTCATCGACGGCATTGCCTTCCAGACCAACATCCTGGCGCTGAACGCCGCCGTGGAAGCGGCACGCGCCGGCGAGCAGGGCCGCGGCTTCGCAGTCGTCGCCGGCGAGGTGCGGCTGCTGGCCGGCCGCAGCGCGGAAGCCGCCCGGGAGATCAAGACGCTGATCTCGCAGAGCCTGGAGCGCGTCGACCGCGGCAACACGCTGGTCGATCAGGCGGGCGCGACGATGGACAGGGTGGTCAGCAGCATCCAGCGTGTAACCGACATCATGGGCGAGATCAGCTCGTCCAGTGCCGAGCAGAGTTCGGGCGTGAGCCAGGTTGGCGCGGCCGTCACGCAGATGGACCAGGCCACGCAGCAGAACGCCGCGATGGTGGAGCAAATGGCCGCCGCGGCCGACGGCCTCAAGGTGCAGGCCCAGCAGCTGGTGGAGACGGTGTCGACCTTCCGGCTGCCGGCCACCCGCTGACGCCGTGGTGGGCGTGGCCCAGTTTCGGTTCAGAGCCAAACCCAGGCCGAGGTGCCACCCACCAGGCAGATCGCCACACTCGCGATGGCCATCTCCCGGCGCACCGTGCCGCGCGCGACAAGCAGCACCATCGCGATCTTCACCACCGTGTTGGCAAGCAGGGCCGCCAGCAGCGCCCACGCGGTCCCGGCCGTTGTCAGCGAGCCGTCCTTCTGGCCGCTGAGCGAAAGCACGATCGCGTCAACGTCTGCCGCGCCAGCGAGCGCCGAGATCGCAAGCAGGCCGCCGCTCGGGAATTGCTGCTGGGCCAGCTTCGTCACGACGAGGACGACGGCGAACAGGATGCCGAACCGGATCGCCGCGCCCAGGCTGAATGGGTTCTTCAGAGGTGTGGCTGCCTGGGCGGGGCTGGTTACGGCGGCCGCTCCGGCGAGATAGTGCCGCAATGCCAGCGCGCCGGTGGCCAGGGCCATGGCCAGCAGCGGGGGCCACAAGGCGCCCAGCAGCTGCCGATTGAGGATGGCGATGATCGTCGTCACGCGCAGGAACATGACGAACCAGGCACACAGGATGCCGGCGGCCGCCGCGCTGGCGTTGGCGGAGCTTTCGGCCTTCCGGCTGTCACGTGCGAAATTCAGCGTGGTGGCCGTCGAAGAGACCAGGCCTCCGGCAAGGCCGGTGATGGCAGCGCCTCGCGCCGGCCCCAGCCAGCGCATGCCGATGTAGCCGGCCAGGGAGAGTGCGGAGATCAGCACCACCAGCAGCCACAGCTGGTAGGGGTTCAGTGCGTGCCAGGGGTCCACCGTCTCATTCGGCACGAGGGGCAGCACGATGACCGAGGCAATCAGCAGCTTGATGCCTGCAAGGATGTCATCGAGGCCGACCCGCTCCACCAGGGCGTGCAGGGGCTGCTTGAAGGCGAGGACTGCCGACAACGCCACGGCCAGGGCCACGGCCAGCGCCTGATTGCCGGTCGCCGCCATGCCGCCCAGAAGCACGACGAGCAAGGCGGCGATCTCGCTGGTCATGCTGGGAGGTGCATCCTTGCCATCCCGGCGCCACAGCGCGTGGCTGGCAATTGCCATTGCGCTCGCGCACACGAGCACTGCCACGAAGAGCCACTGAAGCTGCAACTGCTGCCCGAGCCAGGCCGACGCCGCGCCGGACAAGGCCAGCAGGGCATGGGTGCGGATGCCGCCGATCGTGTGGGAAGGCGCGGCCGGCCGCTTCTTCTCCCGTTCGATGCCGACCAGGATGCCGATGAGGAGGGCGACGAAGAAGCGGCCGGCGAGATCAGGCGTCATGCCCGCTGCCTTTGGCGCCGCCCGGCCGGCCTCGCGAGGCTGAATTCATTGGCATGCGTGTCCCTCGATTGGCGGCTGCCTCGCAGCCCTGACGACGAGTCAATCTATGCGGCCAGTGCAGCGCCGGCGTTGATCCCAGTCAATCCGCAACGTGCGGCGATCGATGCAGCGGCCAGGTCGGGGCTTCAGTCGTCCGGCTTGATCCAGCGCAATCCATTTGCCGGTGGGCTGCCTAGCATGGCCCTTCGCCGACCAAGGATTGCCCAAGATGGAAACTCAGACTCAAGCGCACCTGCCCATGCTGCGCCAACTGCTGCTGTACCGCCAGACCGAGCTGCGAGCCGAGGTTCATGCGGCGCAGCTGGCACGTCAAGCGGTGCAGACGCAGTCCCAGGAGGTGCGGGATCTCAAGGACGACGCTGAACTCATGCAGCGCCAGCAGACCGAGGACTTCCAGGCCGCCCGGGACTTGCGGGAGCTGCAGGACGTTGACGACGCGCTGGGTCGGCTGGCCGCGGGAGGCTATGGCGACTGCGCCAACTGTGGCGAGGCTATTCCCGTGGCGCGCCTCACGGCCCTGCCGTCCGTGCGGCTGTGCGCGGGCTGCCAGGCGGTCCGGGAGCATCTGTCATGAATGCGAACGGCGTGGGGCGGTACCGTCTGGCCCTCGCGTCACTCGCCGCGGCCGCACTGGCCGCCGGTTGCGCCGTAGAGGTGCAAAACGCCAAACCCGCCCGGGAGCTGGCGCGCCGCGCCTTGCCGGAAGGCGAGGTCTATATCGGCTGGCGGGTGTTCCAGCAGAAGTGCGCGACCTGCCACGGCCCAGCGGCGACCGGTACGGCGGCCGGCCCCGACCTGCTGCCCAGACTCCGCGAGATGGGCTCGCACCAGTTCGTGAGCCTGGTGCTCAGGCGCTATGACTGGATCCTCGCGGCGGCGGAGTCCGACCCGCAAGGCGCCTCGCAGAGCGCCCTGGTCGAAAAGGTTCTGCAGGGCCGGGAAGCGGCGCTGGTGATGCCTGCCTGGCAGGGCGACCCCACCGTGACGGCCCACATCATCGACCTCTACGCCTATCTGTCGGCCCGCGCCGACGGTGTGCAGGGCGCGGGCCGCCCTTCGCGGCCGCGGGCGCCCGACTGAGGGGCCGCTTTCAGGTCCTTCGCGGCAGGGGAATGCCATGCTTCAAGAAAATGTCGCCCTGATGACGGGCTGCACCTCGGGGATCGGTCTTCCAGCCTTCGATGGTGGCCGCCTTGCACGCTGAGAGCGAGGCGCCGACCGGCGCAGGCATCTCCGCGTCACCGCCACAGGCAACCCAGTCCACGCCCACGCTGCCTCGAGGACTGAGCGACGCGCAGGCCCGCCAGCGCTTGTCGCTCCATGGCCCCAACGAGGTGGGCGACACGCAAAAGCGGGGCCTGGCACGCACGCTTCGCGGTGTGTTCAGCGAGCCCATGTTCCTGCTGCTGCTGGCTGCTGCGGCCATCTACCTGCTGCTGGGTGATCTGGGCGAGGGCCTGCTCCTGGCTTTCTTCGCTGTTGTCACGGTGGGCCTCGTCGTCATGCAGGAGCGGCGCAGCGAGCATGCGCTGGCTGCCTTGCGCACGCTGTCTGCACCGCAGGTGCGCGTCGTGCGTGACGGGCGCACGGCACGCATCCCGGCGCGTGAGCTGGTGCCTGGCGACATCTTCCTGGTCGGGGAGGGCGAGCGGGTCGCGGCCGACGGTATCGTTCGCGAGGCGGTCGGGCTGCAGGTCGACGAGTCGCTGCTGACCGGGGAATCGGTGCCGGTGGACAAACGGGTGTGGCAGGTGCAAGACGGCCTGGCCATGGCGTCGCCCGAGCGCAATGCCAGTGCTTTCGTGTACGCGAGCACCCTGGCCATCACGGGCCACGCCGTCATCGAGTCGGTGGCCACCGGCGCAGGCACGCAGGTCGGTCGCATCGGCGCATCGCTGGCCGCCATTGAAACGGCACCAACGCCCCTGGAGCAGCATCTGCGCCGACTGGTGCGTGTCTTTGGCCTGGCTGCCGCCGCCATTTGCGCAGTGATCGTGGTGGTTTACGGCCTGGTGCACGGCGACTGGATGCAGGGGCTGCTGTCGGCCGTCGCCATCGGCATGGCGATGCTGCCCGAAGAGTTCCCGATGGCGCTCGCCGTCTTCCTTTCGCTGGGCGCCTGGCGGCTGGCTCGCATCAAGGTGCTGGCGCGTCGTCCCGCGGTCATCGAGGCGCTGGGTGCAGCCACGGTGTTGTGCGTGGACAAGACAGGGACCCTTACCGAAAACAGGATGCAGCTGTCCCGTCTGGTGACCGACGAGATGGAGGTCGGGATCGAGGCTGGCAAGGACCTGCCCGAGGCGGCGCATCGGCTGCTCGAGTTCGGCATGCTGGCTTCGCGGCGTGATGGCAGCGACCCGATGGACCGTGCGCTGCTCGCGCGAGGCGACGCCTTGCTGGCAGGCACTGCACACCTGCACCCCGACTGGACGTTGACGCGTGRGTTTCCGCTCAGCCCCGAATTGCTGGCGATGTCGCATGAATGGACGGACGCAGCCGGCCGGCTTCGCGTCGCCGCCAAGGGTGCGCCGGAAGCGGTGTTCGATCTGTGCCACCTCGACCCGCAACGCAGTGCCGAGCTCTTGGCCCGTGTGAAGCGCCTGGCCGCACAGGGACTTCGCGTGCTGGCCGTGGCCGAGGCGTGCCCGCCGCGTGGTGAAACGGTGGCGCATCAGCATGACCACGACTTCACGTTGCTGGGCCTGGCGGCCTTCGAGGATCCGCTGCGCGACAGCGTGCCGGATGCGGTCGCGCAGGCGCGGGAAGCCGGCATCGCGGTGGTGATGGTCACCGGCGATCATGCGGCCACGGCACTGGCCATTGCCGAGCAGGCCGGCCTCGACGTGCGTGGGGGCGTCCTGACCGGGGCCGACATCGCCGGTTTCGGAGAGGCCGAGCTCGCCGAGGCCGTGCGGCATGTGCGCGTCTTCGCCCGCGTGATGCCGGAGCACAAGCTCAGGCTGGTGCTGGCGCTGCGGCGCAACGGCGAGACCGTGGCCATGACGGGCGACGGCGTCAATGACGCACCGGCGCTGAAGGCGGCTCACGTCGGCATCGCGATGGGGATACGTGGGACGGACGTCGCGCGCGAGGCCGCCGGCCTGGTGCTGCTGGACGAAGATTTCGGGCGCATCGTCGGCGGTGTTCGCATGGGCCGGCGCATCTTCGACAACCTCCGCAAGGTCATGACCTACATCACCGCCATCCATGTCCCGGTGGCCGGACTGGCGCTGCTGCCCCTGCTGCTCGGGCTGCCGCCGCTGATGCTGCCGGTCCAT
>NZ_JBFUMO010000389.1:0-5595 GCF_054049355.1 Roseateles sp. P5_E11
GCCTTTGACACCACGCCGGTGTACGGGCCGCTGTTGTCGGAGCTGGCCGGCCTCAACGTGGCGTCGGTGCCGCAGAACGTCGCGACTGTGCTGAGGAAGACCACCCAGGAGTTCCGCTTGTCTTCGGATGCCAAGAAAGAGGTGTCCTGGCTCGGTGGCTTGTACTACGACCGCGAAACGGGCACCAATGACCAATCGATAAGCACGGTGATGCCTGACGGCTCCCAAGGCCCTGACATCATCCGGGCGTCGCTGCCGAGCAAGTTTGAGGAATTCGCCGCCTTCGCTGACGTCACCTGGAATCCGACAAGCCAGTGGAGCATCACGGGTGGCGCGCGGGTTTCGCGCAATCGCCAGACTTACCGCCAGGTCGGTGGAGGGCTCATCGCGGCGCCCACAGACTTGAGTTCTGAGTCCAGCGAGACCACTGCTACCTACCTGCTGACAGGCAAATACGCCCTTTCGCCAACGAGCAACGTCTACGTGCGGGCAGCCAGTGGTTATCGACCCGGCGGTCCCAATGTCGTCTTGCTGGATCCCGCCACTGGATTGCCTGCGGCGCCTGCCAGCTTCAAGAGTGATTCGCTGTGGAGCTATGAAGGCGGCTACAAGGCCGATCTGCTGGATCAGACCCTGTCGGTGCAGGCCACCGTTTACCAGATTCGCTGGCGCAATATTCAACAGTACTACGCTGTTCAGGGACTGAACCTCCTGACCAACGCTGGCAAGGCCAAGATCGATGGCGCTGAGGCGAGTCTGACCTTGCGGGTGTCACCAGACTGGACCGTAGCCACGAGCCTCGCTTACACCGATGGTCGGCTGACTGAATCCGGGCCCGGAATCGGCGTCGAGGGTGCACAACTGCCAAATCAGGCAAAGTGGTCTTTCGGCCTCAGCTCTCGATACGAGTTTTCCGTAGGTGAGCATCAAGGCTATGTGGGCGCGGCGGTGCGGGGCGTCGGTCATCGTGACGCGGGCTTTGCGGGCAGCGCTTCATTGCCGTCCTACCGGCTGCCGGGCTACGCGCTGGCGGATGCCCAGGCCGGCATGAAGATGGGCAGATTCGATCTCGGCCTGTCGATTCGGAATCTCTTTGACCGCAGAACCCAGATGAGCGCACAGACCAACTTCGTGCCATTGGGGTCGCCTGCATATGTGGTCGAGGCGCGACCGCGCACGGTCACGCTTTCCGTCACCGCGGCGTACTAGTTGAGGCTGCCATGAAGGTCGTGGACAGCATTGGCCTTGAGGCCGTTGGTAAGTCTAGGGCGAATGGACGTGCTTGGTTCACCTTGTCGATCCTCGTTCTCCTGACTTTGGTGGCCTCGCTGGATCGGCAGGTACTCACGCTGCTGGGAGAGCCTTTGCGACTCTCGTTGGGGCTCAGCGACACTCAACTTGGTGTTCTACAGGGCGTCGGCATCTCTTTGATCGCGGGGATGACCGCCCTTGCCGTGGGTTGGGCTGCCGATAGGTACGACGTGCGCAAGGTGCTTTTCGGTATCCTGGCCTTGTGGGGCACGGCAACCGTCGCCGGCGCGAACAGTCGTAGCTACGGCGCTCTCTTTCTCAGTTCTGCTGGCATGGGTCTCCTCGAGACGGCCATGGCGCCGATCGTGTATGCCTACATACCGCGAGCATTTCCCGAACGAACGCGGGCGCTGGCGAACAGTGTCTACGCCACTTTGAATCTCCTGCTGATCGGCGCAGGGATCGGCCTGGCAGGCGGTGTCGCCGGTGCGGCTTCAACGCTGGGCAGTTGGGGCTTGTACCCTTGGGTTGGGCTGGAGGAGTGGCGTGCCGCGCTGCTGCTGACGGCCGCAGTGGGTATCTCTTGTTCGTTCTTCCTTGTCTTCTTGAAGGCCGACAGACCACGGAAGGCTCACGAGACGGTCGCGTCGCCACCCATCTGGCCGTATTTGCGGCAGCACCGGCTTGCACTGTTCTGCGTGTTCTGCGCCTTTGGCTTGGGAAGCATGGGCTTGCAGGCCTTCACCACATGGGTGCCCGTGATCGCGGAGCGGCGGTTCGGTGCTACGGCTGACGACGTCGCGGCTTCGATGGCCACTTGCTTCCTCGTCGGGATCGTGTCGGGAGCCGTGGTTGGCACATTGGGGTTGAGATTCCTGCAGCGCCGAATTCGGGACGCGGCACCGCTGCGCATCATGGTTGGCGGCTGCTCGGCGGCCGCACTTGCGTGCGTGATGTTGTCAGCGGCCAGTTCGGCGATGCACGTCTATCTGCTGCTGGCGGTGATGGTTGCGGCGTTGATTGCGGGCGTTGTCTTGGCGCCCACCATGATGCAGGACATGTCCGATGCTCGTTTCGTGTCGCGCATCGTCGCGCTGGGAACCCTCGTATCCATTTCACTGACCGCATTGGGAACAACGGGGGTCGGCATCCTGTCTGACGTGCTGGGTACGGATCCAGGAAGCGTGCTGTATGCGGCGTCTTCGGTGGGGGCTGGCGCTCTGGCCATGGCAGCAGTTCTATTGGCCATTGGTGAGCGTGCCTACTTGGCCGCTGTGGCCGGAGCACGGGAGGGAACATGAGCGAGATCGCTTCTAGCCCGGAGCGAAGCTCCTTTGTCGAGATTTTGAGGAATGCACGCCGGATCGTTGCGCAGGAGGGGATCGAGGACCTCCTGGCCGTTTCGATTGGTGGGACTGAGCAATGGCTTTCGATTCGCGGCAGGGATGCACGCAATCCTGTGCTGCTGTTCATTCATGGCGGCCCCGGCAGCCCGGAGATGCCCACCAGCTGGCTCTACCAAAGCGGCTGGGAAGACTACTTCGTCGTCGTGCAATGGGATCAGCGGCGTTRTGGAAAGTCTGGCGCTGCAGCGTGGCCGGATCTGGCCGACGGAGCCTCCCTCATCGATCACATGGTGGCAGACGCCTGCGAGGTGGTGGACTTCCTGCGTGGTCGGTTCAAGCGCCAGAAAATCGTGGTGCTGGGCCATTCCTGGGGAAGCGTGGTCGGGACATTGTTGGCGCAGCGCTGTCCCGAGCGCTTGCACGCGTACGTCGGCGTCGGCCAGGTCATCGACTGGGTCGAAAACGAACGCGCCAGCTACGACTTCGTCGTCCGGCAGGCGAGGGCGCTGGGCTTGGCCGATGCCACCACGGAACTCGATTCCTTGGCGCCCTATCCCGACATGGCACCGACCGCCTCCACGCTGATGCGGCTTCTGACCGAGCGCAAGTGGGTGGTTCACCTGGGCGGAATGATCCATGGACGCAAGGATCTCGATGTCCTCGACCACGCCAAGACGCTGTGCCCGGAATACACGGCAGCGGATCTGGACAGCACCGGACAAGTCGAGGATGCCGTGGAGCGCCTCTTGCCCGAATTGATGCGTTCCGACTTCAAGGAGCTTGGCGAACTGGGCTGCCCGATCGTGATCGCAGCAGGCCGCCATGACTTCGCCACGCCTTCCGGTGTGGCACGCAAGTGGTACGAAACGCTTCGGGCGCCGAGCAAGCATTGGCAGTGGTTCGAGCGCTCGGCGCACATGCCGCATCTCGAAGAACCGGGAAGGTTCCTTGACTATCTGGTCAACACGGTGTGGCCCCTGACTCAGCCTGACGCCGACTGACCGCTGCCATCGGCCGCCCGGGCCACTGTTGCGCCCGGGAGCTTGAAAGATCCACCGTCGAAGTCACTTGCGGCGCGGGGTCGCAATTTCCGCCTAGGAGATCGAATTGGAAGAGGCCCGTTTGTTGAGGGCAGCATCGCTGGACGACCGCCATGACCTGCGGCACCGTGAAGTGATGTTGAGCGGATCCCAGGCACTCGTCAGGTTGCTGCTGCTGCAACGCGAGTTCGACCGGCGCGCGGGGCTGCATACGGCGGGCTACGTCAGCGGCTACCGCGGATCGCCGTTGGGCGGCTTCGATACGGCGCTCTGGAAGTCCGCCAAGGCGCTGAAGACTGCCGACGTCGTCTTTCAGCCGGGGGTCAACGAGGATCTTGCCGCGACGGCCATCTGGGGCACACAACAGCTGCAACAGCTGGGCCCAGCCCGCGTGGACGGGGTGTTCGCGCTCTGGTACGGCAAGGGGCCGGGTGTGGACCGCTCCGGCGACGCCATCAAGCACGGCCACTACGCCGGAACCCATCCACTGGGCGGCGTGCTGGTGGTGTTCGGTGACGACCATCCCGGCAAGTCCTCGACCATCGCCCATCACAGCGAACAGGCCCTGGCCGCCAACAATGTGCCGATGCTCTACCCGGCCGATGTGGGCGAGATCGTCCGCTTTGGGCTCCTGGGCTATGCGCTGTCACGCTACAGCGGCTGCTGGGTGGGGATGAAGGTGGTCAACGAAACGGTTGAGCAGACCACCGTCGTCTCGCTGGATCTTGATGCGCTGCACATCGAGCGACCCCTGCCCGATGACCTGCTGCCCTCCGAAGGAGTCCACTATCGGGGCGTCTACAGCCCCGGCCGGGATGAGGCCATCCTGCTCCGGCATCGGCTGCCACTGGTGCATCGCTTCGCGCGGGTCAACGGAGTGGATCGCATCACACTGGGTGCGTCGGGCCGTTTTGGCATCGTCACCGCAGGCAAGGCGCATCAGGACGTGATTCAGGCCCTGGGCTATCTGGGCATCGACGATCAGCGCGCGGGGCAGCTCGGCTTGGCCGTCTACAAGGTGGGATTGATCTGGCCGCTGGAGCCCACTGGTCTGAGGGCATTMGCGCAGGGGCGCCAGGAACTGTTCTTCGTCGAGGAAAAGCAGGCCTTCGTCGAGCCGCAGGCCGCCGCCTGCCTTTACAACGATGCGGCACGGCCGCGTATCGTTGGCAAGAATGAAGAGCATCAGCAGACGCTGCTGGCCTCAGACCAGCAGCTTGAACCCATCGACGTGGCGCTGGCCATCGCCTCGCGCCTGCGTGCCAACGGCCTGGCCGATGCCGCTCTCGACGAACGCGTGCAATCGCTTCGCGCCTACCGCGGCGCCCTGACCGCCATCGTGGCGGATACCGGCAGGCGCCAGCCCTATTTCTGCTCGGGGTGCCCGCACAACACCTCGACAGCGATTCCCGATGGCAGTGTGGCGATGGCGGGCATTGGCTGTCATGGCATGGCGATGTGGGCCAAACCGCGCACCCTGGTCAGCACGCAGATGGGCGGCGAGGGCCTCAATTGGGTCGGGATGCACCACTTCTCGAAAGCTGGGCATGTATTCCAGAATCTGGGCGACGGCACCTACTACCACTCGGGCTTGCTGGCCATCCGGGCCGCCGTGGCGAGCGGCGCCAACATCACCTACAAGATTCTCTACAACGATGCCGTCGCGATGACCGGGGGGCAGCCGGTGGACGGCCCGCTTTCCGTGGGCGCCATGGCTCAGCAGGTGCAGCACGAAGGGGTCAAGCGCGTGGTCGTGGTCAGCGACCAGCCCGCCCTGTATGGCCCTGATTCGGGTTTGCCCGCGGGCGTTCAGGTGCGACATCGCGACCACCTCGACGAGGTGCAGCGCGAGCTTCGAGACACGGCCGGTTGCACCGTGCTGATCTTTGAGCAGACTTGCGCCGCCGAGAAGCGCCGACGCCGCAAGAAGGGCGAGTTGATCGACCCTGACAAGCGCC
>NZ_JBFUMO010000390.1:0-5593 GCF_054049355.1 Roseateles sp. P5_E11
CTGTGCCACAACGAGCCTGCCCGTTGAAATGGGCTGCGCGAAAACTGTGAGCTGGCAACGACGGCCAGCAACGACGACTTCAGTGTCAGTCGCCTCGGGCAACGCCGACGCCTCGGTATGCGAGAGCTGCCGCAGCTTGCCAACATGCTCTTGCACCAACCGCTGGGCTTCGACGTCGAATGTCGCGATTTCGTTCATTGAGACGACCAACGTGTGAGCTCAGCGGACGGCGAAGCCGTCCGCTGCAGCAAAAAGTTGGGCAGCCGGATGCTCACAAGCGCCACCGCTCGTCGATGGCCGCTTTGATGACCGCCGCTGGGTCAGAACCAAGCTCGACGAGCTTCCGCCGAAGAACTTCAATGTGCCACCAAGGGCAGCCGGGATCACCGCACGGTTCATCAGGATCTCCCTGATGTTCGAATTCCAGATGAAAGCAGAGCCAATGCATGCGCTCGAAAACTTCATACGATTCTGCGTTTTTCTCCACCGGCAAATTGCAGCGGGCACAAATGAGCGGCGCGGCTGTCACGTCATCTCCCGTATGCCCAACGTTCGCGCTCAGCGGGCGGCGTAGCCGTCCGCTGCAGCAAAGGGTTAAACCGCCTCATAGTTGAAAGAACTTTCTTGCCGCTGGATGCATGTTGGCGATGGTTGCAGGCGGTGCCGAACCTTTGCGACGCCAGATCTCGGATAGAGATTCGCCCGCCGCATCTGCCACGTCGGGGTCCTCCGTGAGGTTGAGAGCGATCGCAAGCAACGCAGCCTCAACCTCCGGTTCGTCAAAGACACCAAGATCCATAGCGGCGTCGTGCCGATCGCCATATTCGGAAGTTGAATCCGTCAACACCGTCAGCAAGCCACGAGGCTGGTCTGCGCCGGGGATCAAAGCGGGCATAACAGGAGCGGTTTAACGTTTGAGCTGAGCGGGCCGCCGCCGGTATGGCGCTTGGCCCGCGCGGACGATGATAGACAGCACGGCCGCGCCGGCCAAGTGCCATGCCGGTGGAGGTCCGCTCGAACGAAGGGTTAGCCGTCAGCTCCAACCGTGCTCCCAGATGTGGTGAGCACGGTCGGCCTTGTGGGCGGCCAGCCACTCCTGCTGACACTTGTTGATCAGCCCGCCGAAGATTCGAACCTTGGACAGAAGCGGTGCTTGACGTCCCCACGCCGCATGGACGTGTGTGGAGCACTCCCACCGACCGTTCTCGATCTGCAGATTAGTTGCGAGGGAGGAAGTCCATTCGCCAGCACAAGACTTGCAGAGTCCAGGGTGCTCGGCAAGCCATGCCTTCGCTGAAGGCGCCGCGAGGGAATTGAGTACCCACGCCCGATCTTCGCCTCCGCGGGCCGCCCAGTCAGCCAAGGAGGACGCGAGATGGGAAATCAGCTGGCGATTGAACTTGGAGCCTGCTTCCGGCGATTCATAGAACGCTCCGCGATAGCCAGTGCGGGAGTTGAAGAACCAGTCGAAGAGTGATGGGCTCACAGTACCGCAGAAGACGGCGCGCTCAAAGGAAGGATCCGTGTGCCCATGATCGCGATGGAAGCAGACGAGCTTCAGCTCCGTACGCAGCGCTTCCGGAAGGTCGGCAGGCGATCGAAGTTGCGCAAGTGTGGCAAGGCGCTCGGGTGTGGCGCCTCCAACAAACCGCCAGGATGATGGAGAAGACACGGCGCTCCCTCTGACGGCTAACGTGTTCTCGGGAGACCGCCGCTGCTGCCTAGGCAGGCAAGCTGCGCCACAACATCGCCCTGGTGAATCGTGGCAAATGCTTGACTCACCTTCAGAATTTTCCAGTTGACTGTTGTTTTATACAGCATTAAATTTCCGGCAAAAGCGGCACGTTGTTACAAGTTCTCGCCGGGCCTGTTCGGCGCCGCTGGAGTGGCCATGATGCCAGTCAGCTCACTCAGTTCGCCAGCTCGGGGAAACCTGCGGCCTGCGCCATCGGCGGCGCTRCCGCCGCTTCGCTCGGTGCGGGTGCTTGACCAGTTGCGAGAGCGGCTGCGCCTGATGCACTACAGCCTGCGGACCGAGGAGGTCTATGCCTATTGGCTCAAGGCCTTCATCCGGTTTCATGGCATTCGCCACCCCGCGGAAATGGGCGGCCCGGAGGTCGAGGCCTCCTGACGTACCTGGCCAATGACCGCAATGTCTCGCCCTCCACGCACAGCCAGCGGCCGCACCGTGCTTCACATTGTCCGCAGGGTGTATTTCGTGCTGACGTTCGACCCTCAGGGTCGTGTCGATACCGACCGGATGCATCGGCAGCAGCGTGCCCTGGCAGGCTTGGCGATTGACGCCGTGTTTACTCAAGCGCGACGGCCTCGCGAGGTGTTGGACGCCGCGGATCGCTTCGTAGCGCAGGGCGGGCGCTGGCAACCTACACATGCCCTGGCTCAGCGGATCGATGCGGCGGCCCTTGGCGGACTGTGATTCAGTCGTACGCGACCACCGCCGGCCACCGCTGGTCGCTGCGCGAATACTCATGGCGGCGCCGGGCTGAACTGGACATCGGTACTTCCGCTTTGGTCACTTTGCTGACGCCCGCGTCGTTCGGGCCTGCGGCCGCGATAGCTGTCGTTGACCGGCCCGGTGACTCGCCAAGCGCGGGCATCGGTGGGTGGCCGGTCCCGGTGGTCCAGCAGTCGCTCAGGCTGCGAACCGTTCAATGACCGTTGCCGCGGACAGCTGCCATTGGATCGCAAAGTCTGGGTGACAGCAGCCAGCCTGAAGGCGACAGCCGCTTTTCCGCGTGATCGACCAAGTGGGCTCCTGTTCCGCGAGCCCGGCTTGGGCTCAGCCCGGCGYCTTGACCCACGCGGCGCACCAGCCTTTGTTCGCCACTTGCGACTTGCGGCCAAACATCGCGCAGCCGCTCCACGCGTCGGTGGGTTTGGCCTGCCAGAACTGGCAGTTGGCGCAGTGCTGACTGGCCTGGTGCTTGGGGAACTTGGCGGCGTCGACCTTGGTGGTGTCGTGCCGGTAGCCCAGGGCGACAGCGGTCTCGCTGGCTTCGTCGACCGGCGACGTCTGCGCGATGGCTGGGCAGGCGAGGGTGGCCAAGGTGGCTTGCATCATGAAGATGCGGCGGGTGGGGTGGGACATCAGGAACTCCAGGCGAGGATGCAAGACGAGCCCCTCAAGCGGCCGTCGTGGAACCGGCTTTGGCTTCGGCATCACATCGCTGCGCGATATGAGCCTTCACCGAAGCGCAAGCGCTTTGCCGGGCCACTGACGGCGCCCCCTTGAGGGGGCTCGCGAAGCGAGTAGGGGGTGGGCCTATTTCGGCAGCTTGAACACCCAGACCATGCCGCCTTGCTCCAGGAAGCTGACCTTCTTGGCCACGTCGCCGCCCCACAGCGGCACGGCGCCGCCCCAGCCCGACACGACGCTGATGAACTGCTCGCCGTTCTGCTGCCAGGACACCGGCGGTGCGACGACGCCCGAGCCGGTCTGGAACTGCCAGACGACCTTGCCGGTCTTGGCGTCCGCGGCCTTGAGCCAGCCTTCCGGCGTGCCCCAGAACACCAGGTTGCCGGCGGTGGTCAGCACACCACCCCACAGCGGCGCGTTGTTCTTGATCTCCCAGACGATCTTGCCGGTCTTGGGGTCCACTGCGCGCAGGGCGCCGATGTAGTCGTCGTTGAGCGTCTTGATCGTGAAGCCCGCGCCCAGGTAGGCCGCGCCCTTCTTGTAGGCGATGGGTTCGTTCCAGATCTCCATGCCCCATTCGTTGGCGGGCACGTAAAAGAGCTTGGTGTCGGGGCTGTAGGCCATGGGCATCTGGTTCTTGCCGCCCAGGAAGGAGGGCGACGAGAACACCGAGTTGCCCTTCTTGCCATCGGCGCCGGCGGTCGGGTCGCCGGGGCGGTTCTCGGGCACGAAGTTGGGCCGGCCGGTCTTCAGGTCGATGCCGGTGGCCCAGCTGATCTTCTTGACGAAGGGAAAGGCGTTGGCGAGCTGGCCGTTGGTGGCGTCGAGCACGTAGAAGAAGCCGTTGCGGTCGGCCTTGGCGCCCATGCGCTTGCCATCCTGGTCGAAGGTGATGAACTCGTTGACGCCGTCGAAGTCCCAGCCGTCGTTGGGCGTGCCCTGGTAGTGCCACTTGATCAGTCCGGTCTTCACGTCGATGGCGACGGTGGAGCAGCTGAACAGGTTGTCGCCCTGGCGCAGATGGCTGTTCCACGGTGCGGGGTTGCCGGTGCCGAAGTAGGCCAGGCCGGTCTTGGGGTCGTAGGTGCCACCCAGCCAGGTGGCCGCGCCGCCGGTCTTCCACAGGTCGCCGGGCCAGCTCTTGCCCTGCGTGCCGGAGATGCCGTTCTCGTGCTTCACGCCGGCCTTGTCCCAGGTGTAGCCCATGTGGCCTTCGACGGTGGGGCGGGTCCAGACCATCTTGCCGGTCCGGGGGTCGCGCGCTTCCACGCGGCCGACCACGCCGAACTCGCCGCCCGACACGCCCGTCAGCAACAGGCCCTGGGCAATGATGGGTGCGGCCGTGGCCGAGTAGCCGGCGGCGTAGTCATCGATCTTTTCCTTCCACACCACGTCGCCGGTGGCCTGGTCCAGCGCCACGAGCTGGGCGTCCAGCGTGGCGAAGATGACGAGGTTGTCGAACAGCGCCGCGCCGCGGTTGACGACGTCGCAGCAGGGCATGATGCCTTCGGGCAGGCGGTGCTCGTACTTCCACAGCTTGGCGCCGGTGGCGGCGTCCAGCGCAAAGATGCGCGAGTAGGAGGCCGTCACGAACATCTTGCCGTTGTGGATCAGCGGCTGCGACTCCTGGCCGCGCTGCTTCTCGCCGCCGAAGGAGAAGGCCCAGACCGGCGACAGCTTGGCCACGTTGCCCACGTTGACCTGCTTGAGCGTTGAGTGGCGCTGGCCCTGCGTGCCCAGGCCCCAGGACAGCACTTCCTGGCCCGACTTGGCCGAGGCCTCGATCATCTGGTCGGTCACGGCGGCGGCGGCACTGCCGGCGGCCACCAGGCCGAAGCTCACGGACAGCAGTGCGGCGAGAGGGTTGAGTTGCATGGCGTTGTCTCCTTTGTTGATGGATATGCACCGCCAGGCCGATGGGCATGCGGATGGCCGGTCAAGGCGCAAGCTCCATGCCAGTTGAATTCGCACAGTTTTCGCGGCGCGATGGAGCAATGCGGCGGCGTGCGGGCAGGGTTGCACCGGGGCCGGTGTCAGCGCGGTGAGCAGGCTGCGCCGCGCTGTGACAGCGGGCGCCTGGAGCACTGCCGGCAGGTGCAGCGGCCTGTGTTTGGGCAGCGCTGTGCCGTTCTGTGCCGGACTGCTCCAGCCTGCAACAGCCCAAGGGTGATTTCCCTTGGCTACGACCCGTGCAGCGGGCTCTGGCGTGCCCGCCGTGTGCTGGCACGGGTTCTGCGTTGATGGACATGCCTCAACCCATTCGCAGGAGACAAGCCATGACTGTTTACGCCGCCCCCGGTGCTGCCGGCGCCAAGATCGCCTACAAGGCGCGTTACGACAACTTCATCGGCGGCAAGTTCGTGCCGCCCGTGGAGGGCCAGTACTTCGACGTCATCACGCCCATCAGCGGCAAGGTCTACACCCAGGCCGCGCGAT
>NZ_JBFUMO010000391.1:0-5584 GCF_054049355.1 Roseateles sp. P5_E11
GCGATCGACGATGCCGCGATGGGCCTGGTCGACCGCTACCTGGGTGACGAAGACCTGACCCGCATGGCCGCAGCGGCGCGCATCATCAGCCACACCGAGAGCGCCAGCGGCACGACCAACCAGATGCTCGCCCTCGGCAAGGCGATGCCGGCCGACACCAGCCTGCAGATCCGCGAGTTGGTGATGTCGGACCCGGGCGTGAAGAAGCTCGTCGACAGCTATGTGAACGAATCGGCCCAAGCTGTGACCGATGCCTACGACAAGGGCGTCAAGGACTACAAGGACGAGTACGGGGACACCTACCGGCGGGACAAGAACTATGCGGCGCCCGCCACGGCGGCCACGCGCAAGTTGATGGAGCTGACCGACCCGGCCAAGCATCCCGAACTCACGCCCGAGACCACGGCGCGCATCGTCAACAAGCTCTTCGGTCCGGACGGCAACGGCACCCTGGACAAGGTGATCGACGACGTCTCRCTGCATGGCGACCACTCCGCGGAGCTGATGACGATCGACGGCACGCCTGAGGGTTTCAAGTCCTTCCGCGGCATGGACAACGACATGCTGATGGGCTACGGCCTGAAGGACTTCGACGAGATCATCGGCGGCGTCAGCACGGTCATCGACCGCGCCGCGGCCGGCTCGCATCCGACTGGCAACAGCGCGGACGGCAAGCCGGTGATGGCCTGGGAATCGAGCGAGGTTCAGAAGGCTGTCGAGTCTGCCGGGCAGTCCTTCACGATGAACATCGTCGAGAACTGGGGGCCGCAGCAGGGGCGTCTCAATGGCGGCTTCCAGCGCGCCATCGCCAACGGTTCAGGAGCGACGCTGGCTCTGGAGACGGCCAGGCAGGAAAAGGACTTCCAGTTCAAGATGGATTGGGGCCCGGCCGGCGGGCATGAGGTCGACCTCGCGAAGGAAACCCTGCAAAGCACCACCAAGGGCTTGGACGACCTGAAGAAAAACTCGCGCCAGCTGTTCGAAGACAAGCACAAGGACATGGCCGCGCTTGAAGTGCCGCAGCTGCGCTTCGGCAAGCTGATGACCGAGGAGCAGCAGCAGAAAGCGCTGCAGGCCGTGATCAAGCAGCACCCCGACTTCGCCAAGGCCTTCGAGGACGGCAAGCGCACCCTGGACGCGCGCGGCTACCAGCTGCTGCGCGACACCGAGATGGTCACCTTCTATGGCCAGGACGACAGGCTGGGCAAGCAGGACGGCTACAGCCAGGTGGACGACAAGCGCAAGGCGCTGCTGGACGACGACTACACCAAGACCATGCTGATGGGCAGCGATGCCGCCTCGACCCGCATCAAGGAGCAGTCGGTGCATTCGTCGCTGAACTGGATGCGCGACGCCGGCATCACACCGCCTGCGGCTGCAGGGGTGGTGCCGGTGAACCTGTACCTGCAGTGGACCGGCGACTTCGCCGAGAACGCCATCGAGAACAACAAGCTCAAAGGTGTCTACGGTGCTGGCTATGGGCGGCTGGGCAACCATGGCCCGGCGGCGGCGGCGAGCTGGGGTGCAGTGGGCGTCACGCAGCTGTGGTTCACGGACTACCTCTATCACAACCTCAAGTTCGACTCGAGCGAGTCCTGGCGCAAGCCGGTGCTGCTGGGGCTGGTGGGGGGCTTCGCGGGCATCAAGGTGCTCGAGGCCGGCGCCGCGCTGGCGCACAAGGGCGCGCAGGCATTGCCGCCGAGCATGCAGAGGGTTCTCAACGACACCAGGGGCCTGCCGAGCCTCAGCACGATCGAGCGCGGCAGCGAGTTCACCCGCACCGCCGAATGGAAGTCCATCGGCTTCTTCGGCCTGTTGCATGCCGACGCTGCGGTGTGGGACGCGAGCCGGGTGAACAGCGAGATCAACAACTTCGTCGATGGCAAGCCGGTGGACCAGCGCAACTTCTGGACCGCCACCGTCAACCTGTCCAACGACGTCGCGATCTCGACGCTCGAGTTCAAGGGGGCCTGGAACCTGCTGAAGGACCCGCTGGTCACCACCGAGGAGGCCAAGCGGATCGCCGCACAGGGTGGCGCGGCTGTGACGCGCGATGGGCCGATCAAGGCGGCGCAGCTGGCTATCGAGGGCGCCGTCAACAAGTACGCGCTCGGCCGCTTCGGCTTGAAGGCGGTGATGACGCCGGCGAACATCTACGAGGCCGTCGGCAAGTTCATGGCCAAGAAGCTCCCCTTCATGGAGGCCGGCCCTGCAGGCTGGCTGGCCACCATGGCCTGGACGGCGACCGACCTGGTCAACTGGTACGGCAATGAACAGAAGATCCACAAGCAGCTGGAATCGGTGGATCGAGACTTCCTCTCCGCCGCCGGCATGTCGCCCGGCGCTGCTGACAATCTTGCCGACCGCGACCTGCTGAAGGCCAACTTCAACCGTTGGCTCAGCGGCGAGTCGCTGGCCGAGGGGCTGCTGGATGCCTACAGCGATGCCAAGGGCGACCCCGACAAGTTCGTGGACTGGGTCAACGAGCTGCAGCGCACGGGTCGGCTGGAGCAGGTACGCCAGGCGTCCGAATACGACACCGACAAGCAGGCGCCGGAGCACTACGAGGCCTTCCTGGCCCTGCCCGAGGACCCGACCAAGGTGGACCTGTCCTATT
The DNA here is from genome assembly GCF_054049355.1 of Roseateles sp. P5_E11. Lineage (NCBI taxonomy): Bacteria > Pseudomonadati > Pseudomonadota > Betaproteobacteria > Burkholderiales > Sphaerotilaceae > Roseateles > Roseateles sp. P5_E11. Next base: position 2,618 of record NZ_JBFUMO010000391.1, read on the forward strand.
CGAGTGTGGCCTACAACGGCAGCAAGAAGCGCTTCGAGGATCCGATGACGCAGACCTACTACCGCGGTGGCAGCTGGGTCTACGACAAGGACATCGCGGCCGCACCCGGCGCCGCCAAGGTCAACGACCCCAACAAGGCGCACTACTTCATCGACTACAACCCGAAGTCGCGCGAGATCCATTGCATGGCCGACGTCAACATCCGGCTGTCTGCCCGTGGGGGTGAGGGCTTGAAGAACTGGCTGCAGGCGCATGGCATGGCGCCGCCGCCCCTGCCCAAGCCCGATGACACGCCGCCCGCACCGGTGGACACGTCGAAGACCGCACGCGGCAACACCTACACCGTGAAGGCGGACGAGAGCGTCTGGAGCATCGCCGGCAATGATCCCAAGGTCGTGGAGTGGATCTATGGCCACAACCTGTGGCTCAACGACCGCATGGAAAGCGACAAGCGCCCCATCAACGCGCGCGGCGGCCAGAACCCCAACTACATCGAAGTGGGCGATGTGCTGGTGCTTCCCGATGGGTATCACGCACCGAAGGCGTGATGTGCACCCGTGCCGCTTCGGCACGGCGTTGCGCCACCGCGTTCAGCCGTCGGCGCAACGGCCCCGTGCGGGCCGCCGTCAGGGCTCAGGCGGCGTGAGGCGCCGGCCCCAGCGCGGCCTGCATCAGCTGCAGGCGGTTGCGCACGCCGAAGCGCTTGCGCAGCTGGCGCATGTGGTAATCGACGTTGTGCAACGAGAGGTCGAGTTGCGCGGCGATGAGCTTGTCGGGCAGGCCGCGCGCCAGCCGCGCCAGGATCTCGTTCTGCAGCGGCGTCAGCGCGCCGGCGGCGCTGCGCAGGCCGTCCGCTTGCGGTGCCAGCGTATAGCGGCTGTAGAACTCGTGCAGGCACAGGGCCAGCGTCAGGACCTGGCCCAGCACCGCATCGGTCATCCAGTCGCGGCCCGGTCGTTTCGAGATCAGGCTGATGATGTGCCGATCACGGCCCGGCAAGCTCGGCAGGCCCATCATCACGCCGCTGCCGGCACCGGTGGCGCGCAGGTCGTCGAAGAAGCGCTGGCGCAGGCCCTGCAGGTAGGAAGGCGTCTCGGCCTCGGCTTGCAGCTCGTCCAGCGTCCACATGACCGGCAGGCCGGATTCGGGCACGCGCTGCAACCGCGGGTCGACCAGGTGATAGGTCTCGGCGAAGTAGCGTTCCGTCCAGGCGGGATCCGCGTAGGTCGTGCAGAACGACCGCGGCACGGGGCGGTCTCCCGCCTGGCTGAAACAGCCGTAGCCCAGCCATTCAAAGCCGAGCGACTGCAGCAGCGCCTTCACCGAGCGCTGGCGCAGCTCGGGTGTCTCTGCCGCCATCAGCGCGACGAGCAGCGCCGGCTGCAGCCGCGGCTGGGTCAGGTCTCGTTGCAACCCTGGCGGCTCGTCGTGCAGCAATACCGGCGTGGTGCCGTTCGCTCCGGGCGGAAGCGGATGGTCGCCACGGCCGAACGCCGCTCCCAAAGACATCAACATTCCCATGCCAAACACCTCGGCTGCGCATCAGTTCCAGATACCGCATAAGGCGAGAAACGCGGAGCGACCGGCTCATGGCGTTTCAGCTGGATACGCTTTAGTCGCAGCGCTGCAGTGACTGCGACACGACGGCCGGCGTGGTGTCGGTCCGGCCAATGCCGTTGCGGCTCTGCACGTCGCGCAGGATGACCAGGCTGCGTCGCCACGCGGCGCATGCTCGGGCGTTCTGGTGGCCGGCGGCAAGCGCCTGGCCCAGCAGGTAGTGGGCCACGCCCTGCTTKTAGCGTGTGTTCAGGTCGCGCAATGAGCCTTCTGGCAGGCTGTTGTAGCCCTCCACCGCCCGCTGCGCCGCTGCTACGGCGGCCGCCGCATCGCCGTTGGCCAGCAGCGCCCGGCTCATCGAACCGGTGACGATGGCCACCTCGGCGCGCAGTTGTGCGTTGCTGGGGTCCCGGCCGCTCAGTTCGGACAGGATCTGGACCGCCTGCCGGTAGGCGTTGGCCGCGTCACGTGGCTGCTTGGCGCGCATCAGGGCCGCGGCCAGATTGGCGTGGTGGGCCGCGAAATTGCGCTGCAGGCGCGCATCATCGCCATGCCTTTGCACGACCGGCCCTTGCAGCTCGAGGGCGCGCCGGAACGCCGCGATGGCCAGCTGCACCGTCGCAGCCTCCTCATCGCGTTCGAAGTAGTAGGTGCCTTCTTCCAGGTAGGTGGTGGCCAGGCCGGATGTGGCCGTCTCATCGCCAGGCCGGCTAGCGAGGATGGCCAGATACAGGCGCCGGGCGGTTGCCAGGCTCTTGAAGAAGGGCTCCACCTTGTCAACGAAACGCTGGACCTGCGCGAGCTGGGAATGCATCGCGGCATGGGTGGTCTGCAGATCGGGATCCAGCTGGCCATGTGCGGCCAACGTGTCCATCAGCTCGACCCCCTGGGCCACCAGTGACTCCGCCGCGGCGTCGTCATCCTGGGAGGCCAGCAGCGTGCCCTTGCGCTGATACAGCTGGGCGAGCGTGGCCGCGGCATGGGCCTGGCTCGGCTCGGCGACCCGCGGGTTGCCGACGAGGTTCTTCACCAGCGCGATGCCGCGGTCGTAGCTGTCGCGCGCGCTCTTCGGGTCACCGAGGTTGGCCGAGTACGGGCGGCCCTGGATGTCGCCGATGTTGCGGTAGCCGCCGGCCAGCTCGATCTGCAGCTCAGCGTCCCCGGCGGCTTCGGCGCTCAAATGCCGCAGCGAGTCGAGCGCGTTCTGCACGACCATCCGCCGCGCCGCCGTGCCCCCTGGCAGCGGCGCGATGGCCTTCTGAAGGTCGCGCAGCATGAGGGTGGCCAGCTTGCGGACGTCGGCGAAGTGCTGCTCCGCACGGGCCTTCTGCCGGCGCGCTTCGTAGGCCTCATAGGCCGCCACGGTGGAGGCGGCCACGCGAACCAGCATGGTCGCAGAGATCGCCACAC
>NZ_JBFUMO010000392.1:0-5548 GCF_054049355.1 Roseateles sp. P5_E11
GCAGTAGCCGCACTGGTAGCCATCATGCGCGACGATGGCGGCCTGCAGCGGATGCAGCTGCTGCGGCGTGCCCAGGCCCTCGATGGTGGTGACCTTGGCGCCCGGCGCCATGACGGCCAGCATCAGGCAGCTGTTGATGCGCCGGCCGTCCAGCAGCACCGTGCAGGCGCCGCACTGGCCGTGGTCGCAGCCCTTTTTGGTGCCAGTCAGGTGGAGGTGCTCGCGCAGCAGGTCGAGCAGCGTTGTGCGCGTGTCGACATCGACGCTGTGGGACTGGCCGTTGACCTCCAGGGTCACGCGTCCCGTCGTTCCATTGGACATGGCCGGCTCCCTTTCAGCGGCCTCAACGGCTGAGGCGGCTGCCGTGCCGGCGCCCGCAATCAAGACGTCCCGGCGTGAAAGACAACATCCTTGCACTTCGTCCATCGCTGACCCCGCGGCTCACAACCTAACCAGCCTAGTGGGCGGCTGGCGGGCAGCGGTGTCAGACAAGATGCCGCGCGGCGGCAGGACGACTTACTCGCCACGGACGACGCCCTCGCGGCGCGGGTCGGCGCCGCCGACCCAACCTTCCTTGACCCGCACCAGCACCTGCAGGCCGCTGGTCAGGTCGGTCTCGACTACTTGCTGGCCACGACCGCGCAGGTCGGCCAGTTGCTCGGTCGTCAGCGCGCCACGCTCGACGATGAGCTGGCCCGAGTTGAAATGGCCGAAGTTGGGCAGGTCCACCGCCTGCTGGGGCGGTAGGCCCCAGGCCAGGGCGCCGGTGATGGCCTTGGCGACGTAATGAATGATGACCGGCCCACCGGGTGAGCCGGCCACCATGACGAGCTTGCCGTCGCGGTCGAAGACCAATGTCGGCGCCATGCTGGAACGCGGTCGCTTGCCGGCCTCGACACGGTTGGCCACCGGCTTGCCGTCGGCACCGACCGGGTTCAGCGAGAAGTCCGTCAGCGTGTTGTTCAACATGAAGCCGCCGGCCAGGCCCGTGCCACCGTCGCTCATGACGCGGCTGCCGAAGGCGGATTCGACGCTGGTCGTCATCGCCACCGCATGGCCTTCGGCATCGACGACGCTGACTTGGCTGGTGCCGGCCTCGAGTTGCTCGGCCTGGGGCGCAAGGGCCTGCTTGATGGCCGCGGGTTGGCCCGCCGTGGCCACGCCCATGGCCTTGGGGCCGATCAGCGCACCGCGCTGCTTCAGATATACCGGCGCAAGCAGGTTCTGCCAGTCACCGCCCGGCGCGGCGACATAGGCCGGATCGCCGATGAACTGGGCACGGTCGGCAAAGGCCAGCTTGGCGGATTCGGCGTAGGCATGCATCCAGTCCGCCGTGATGCCTTGGGCCGCCACTGCCGCATGTTGGGTGTCAAGGAGGCCGAGGATTTGCATCAGCGTCAGATGGCCCGAGGTGGGCGGGCCGAAGCCGCAGATGCGGTAGACGCGCCAGTCATTGCACAGCGGCGGGCGGGCCAAGGCCTTGTAGCTCGCCAGGTCGGCCGCGCTCAGCAGGCCCGGGCGGGCATGGCCTTTCACGCGGCGCACGATGTCCTCGGCGACGGCGCCCTCGTAGAAGGCCTTGGGGCCTTTGATGGCAATGCCGCGCAGCACGGCGGCATAGGCGGGGTTCTTCAGCACGGTGCCGACCGGCTTGGGAGCGCCGGTCGCATCGAAAAAGTACGACCCGGCCTGCGGATCGTTTCGCAACTGCGCCTCGGCCGAGGCCAGCTCGAACAACCGCGGACTGATCGCAAAGCCCCGCTCGGCCAGGCGGATGGCCGGCTCGAACAGCCTGGCCCAGGGCAGCTGGCCGTGCTGGCGGTGCGCCTCGGCCAGCATGGCCAGCACGCCCGGCACGCCGGTAGACAGGCCGCTCATGATGGCCTCGCGCATCGGCAGGGGCTTGCCGTCGGCCTTCAAGAAGAGCTCGGGCGTGGCTGCGGCCGGCGCTGCCTCGCGGCCGTCCAGGGTCTGCACCTGGCGGCCGTCCCAATGCATCAGGAAGGCGCCGCCCGCAATGCCGCTGGACTGCGGCTCGACCAGGCCGAGCACGGCCTGCACGGCAACGGTCGCGTCGACGGCCGAGCCCCCGGCCTTCAGCATCTCGATGCCCGCATCCACGGCCAGCGGGTTGGCCGCCGTCACCGCAAAGCGCTTGGCCGGCGCTGTCAGGCCGCCTTGCTTGGCGGTGCGGCTGGTGGCGGCCTCGGGTTGGTCGAGGGCATGGGCCGGGGCCAGCAGGCTGGCCAGGAGAAGAGGCGTCAGGAGGCGGAGCATGGGGCCATCTTAGGCATGCCCCCGAACTCAGAAATAAGCCATATCCCGCTGGCTGTAGTTGACGATCTGCGGCAGCACGCGAGGCAGGTCGGCAGTGCCGACGCCCATCCAGGTGGCCAGCGTCGCGCCGAGCTGATCCACACCGGTGGTCGGCAGCAGACGGCCCTGGCCGACGTCGTCGGGGCCATTGATGCTGACCGAGGGCAGCGTGCCCCAGTATTTGCCGCCCTGCACCGCCCCGCCGAGCACGAAATGGTGGCTGCCCCAGCCGTGATCCGAGCCGTCGCCGTTGCTGGTCAGTGAGCGGCCGAAGTCGCTGGCTGTGAAGGTGGTGACCTGGTTGGCCACGCCCAGTTCGACCGTGGTCGCGTAGAAGCTGGCCAGCGCGTCGTTGACAGCGGTCAGCAGCCCCGGGTGCTCGTCGAGCAGGAAATCGTGGGTGTCGAAGCCGCCGAGGGAAACAAAGAACACCTGGCGCGTCGCACCCAGGGCCTGGCGTGCACCGATGAGCCGGGCCACCATCAGCAGCTGGTTGGACAGGCTGCTGGCCGCATCGAAAGGCGTCTGCAGCGCTGGCACGCCGGCCAGGCCGGCAGTGACGACGCCCTGGGCGCTGACGGAACGCGCGACGACCTTGTTCAGCTCGGCCTCCATCCAGTGCGTGCGGTCGGCCGTGATGAGGCCGCGCAACGCATCGGCGCAGGCCTGGGAGCCGTACAGCGGCTTCAAAATGCCGTTGATGGGCACGGCGCCGCTGGTGGACACCTGGTATTGCACGGCCTGCTTGCCGGACATGAAGACGGCATTGCCCGCGGCATTGATGCAGGTGAAAGTGGCCGCGCCGTTGCCGCCCAGAAAGAGGTCGCCCATGCGGCCGCCCCAGCCCGAGGTGGCGCCCTCGGGCGAGCTGCTCTGCCAGACGGACTGCTGGTCGTTGTGCGAAAACAGCTTGGGCGGTAGTGGCACGCTTTTGGCGTTGTACTGGGCCAGCGTGGTCGGCTGGATCAGCGTGCCGACATTGAGCTGGATGCCTAGCCGGCCGCTGTCCCACAGGCCCTTGAGCTYGCCGAGCTGGGGCGCCAGGGCCATCTGACGGCCGCCGACGTTCAGTGCAAGGGCCGTCGCGGCCAGTTGCTCGCGCGGCGTGGCCAGAGTCTGGCGGATGCCGGCATAGGCGTTGTAGCTGGCCTGGTCGTACGGGACCAGGGTGTTGCCGTGGTCGTTGCCGCCATACAGGAAAACGCAGACCAGGGCCTTGTAGTCGCCAGGCGCTGTGGCCGCGGCGGCTTCGCCCAGTGCGGCGAGGTTCAGCGCCCAGGGCGCGGCGCTGCCCGCGATGCCCAGGGCGCCGGCGCGGCGCAGGAACTCGCGGCGCTGCAGTTCGGGGAGTCGGTTGAGCTTCATGGACGGCCCCTCACTTCTGGATTTGATATTCGGGACAGGCCATCAGCATCAGGATGGCGGCCTGCACGCGGTTGGCCTTGCCGGTGTCGCTGGCGGCGGAGATGGTCGCGATCGCCGTGCTGACCGTGGCTTGCGTAGTGGCTGAGATGCCACCACCGCCCAGGCGGACTGCCAGGCTCGCGACCAGACCCGGCGCATCGCCCGCCAATGCGAGCTCGGCCGTGTAGCTGGGCTTCACATCGTTGATGCCGTCGGCAATGGCCTTCTGCATGTAGTTGATGTAGCCGGCCACCGTGCTCTCGTTGCAGAGCTGGAACTCGGGCGCCGTGACGTCGTTCGTACCCAGCTGCGAGTTGGGCGGCACATAGCCGGGGCGGAAGAAGTTGAAGACCGAAGGACTGCGCAGCGGGCTCTGGCCCAGGCGCGTGCCCGAGTCGCTCGTGTTGCCGATGTTCCAGAGGCCATTGGGTGAGGTGACGCCGAAGCTGCGCCCCCACTGGATGAAGCGCTGCAGCGGTTCGCGCAGCTTGCCCGCGCCGGGGTCTGCGGAAATGGTGCGCGCTTCGGTGTCCAGCAGGATGGCCTTGATAGCGGCTTTGAGGTCGCCACGCACGCCGGCGCCGTTATCGGCCCAGACGGCGGCGACGCGGCCGACATAGGCGGGGCTGGGGTCGGAGGCCACCAGGCGCTGGATCAGTTGCCGGYCGATGAAGGGGCCGACGTTGGCATGGGCAGCCAGTGTGTCCAGCGCGATCTTCAATGCGGCCGGGCCGTCGGCCGAGGCCGGGATGTCGACGTCCAGCACCTTCTTGGCCCCGGTCGAGAAGCGCGAGGCGATGTTGACCATGGGCTTTTTCATGAAAGCCGGGTCGCTGCCGCTGTAGCTGTCGAAGTCCCAGCCGGTGAAGACACGCGCCAGGTCGGTGATATTGGTCTGGCTATAGGTTTCGATGGGCTTGCCGCTGCCGTCGAGCTTGAGCGTGCCGTCGGCATTGAGCTGGTAGAGGCCGATGCTGAACAGCTGCATGACCTCGCGGGCGTAGTTCTCGTCGGGGACGCGGCCAGTGTTGGTGTCTTCCTTGAGGTTGCCGCGCGTGGCGAGATACACGCCCATGCCATTGGACAGCGTCACCGCGTTCAGCAGATCGCGGTAGCTGCCAAAGCAGCGCTGCTCCAGCATGTCCACATAGCAGGCGATGGCGAAGCCCCGCCAGGGCATGGGCAGGCCGCTCATGGAGATGACGAAGATCTCGCTCAGGGCCAGCACAACGCGCTGGCGCAGCGAATCGGGCGCGGACAGCAGCTTGCGCCACAGCGTGTTGTCGGCGCCGCCGAAGTCATTGCGGTGGTCAACGATGGCATAGCCATTGGCCACCATCCAGTCGAAATGGCCATCGCTGACCGGCAGCGCGAACTGCGCGTCCAGCCAGGCGGCGTAGCCATTGGCCTTGACGGTGGCGATGTCGGCTGCGCTCGCGGCAAAGCCGGCCTGGGCCAGGAAACGCGCGGCTTCGGCGTCGGTGATGCCGGGTGGCGGCGGGGGTGGGGGTGGAGGTGGCGGCGGWGGCGGTGGTGACGGCGATGGGGTCGGCGCATCGCCTCCCCCTCCTCCACCGCAGGCAGCCAGCAAAGCCGCTGCCGTAGCGGCGGCCGCGATGCCGCCGGGGTTCAGGTCTGCACTTGTCTCGAGTGCGGGGGCGATGGTCTCGACTTCAGGCGTCGGTGGTGCGCGCATGGTGGCCTCGCTGTTGTTCGAAGAATGCTCCGCCCAACGCAAACGGGCCAGCTTGCGCCGACCCGTCCTGGCCCATGAACTGGGGATGCGAGGCTTGATTTACCTCAGAGCAACGGAACCCCTGTCTTGCTT
>NZ_JBFUMO010000393.1:0-5528 GCF_054049355.1 Roseateles sp. P5_E11
GCGCTTCGGCGAGTGGTGGCACAAACCGAGTTCTGTCGTGCCACGCCCTCGTTCCCCTCAAACAGCGAACTTCTTCGCCAGCAGCTCCGGCCCCATGCCGTCGTACTCCTCGAACGGCTGATGGATCCACGGCGAGGTTTCCAGCATCTCGCAGTAGTAGTCCGGCATGTAGGCAGAAACCTTTTTGGTCCAGATGACCGCCGAGCGCAACTCGGTGATGGACGGCATGCCGCGCAGGCGCTCCACCACGGCCTTCAGCGTGACGCCCGAATCGGCCAGGTCATCCACCAGCAGCACGCGGCCGGCCAGTTCGCCCTTGGGCATGGTGATGTACTTGGCCATGTCCAGGCGACCCTGGATGGTGCCGGCCTCGGCGCGGTAGGAGCTGGTCGACATGATGCCCAGGGGCTTGTCGAAGACGCGCGACAGCACGTCGCCCGGGCGCATGCCACCGCGGGCCAGGCAGAGGATCTGGTCGAACTGCCAGCCCGAAGCGTGCACCTTGAGGGCCAGGCGCTCGGTCAGCAGGTGGTACTCGTCCCAGGACACGTAGAGGTGTTTGCCGTCGTCGGTCAGCATGATGGCGGGGTCTCCGTCGAATAGGTTTGAAGTGTCGGGCGAATTTCAGGACGAATAGGGGTGGCGCAGCACGATGGTGTGCTCGCGGTCGGGGCCGGTCGAGACCATGTCGATGGGCGCGCCGATGACTTCTTCCACGCGCTTCAGATAGCTGCGCGCATTGGCCGGCAACTTGTCCCAGGCAGTGACGCCGAAGGTCGTCTCGGGCCAGCCCGGAAAGGTCTCGAACACGGGCTCGCAGGCCTCGATCTCGTCGGCGTCCAGCGGCAGGATGTCGAGCAGCTTGCCATCGAGCTGGTAGCCCACGCACATCTTGATCTCGGTCAGGCCGTCCAGCACGTCCAGCTTGGTCAGGCACAGGCCGGTGATGCCATTGATGATGATGGAGCGCTTCAGCGCAGCGGCGTCCAGCCAGCCGCAGCGGCGCGCGCGGCCGGTCACGGTGCCGCGCTCCTGGCCGACGGTGGACAGGTGGTAGCCCACGGTCCCGGGCGTTTCCCAGTCCAGCTCGGTCGGGAAGGGCCCGGAGCCCACGCGCGTCGTGTAGGCCTTGGTGATGCCCAACATGTAGTGCAGCATCTGCGGGCCGACGCCAGCGCCGGCGGCGGCATTGCCGGCCACGCAATTGCTGGACGTCACGTAGGGATAGGTGCCGTGGTCGATGTCCAGCAGCGTGCCCTGGGCGCCTTCGAACAGGATGTTGGCGCCAGCCTTGCTCGCTTTGTGGATCATGTAGCCGACGTCGGCCAGCATGGGCTTGATGGCTTCGGCCATCTTCATCGCCTGCTCGAAGATGGGCTCGAAGGCCAGCGGCTCGCCCTTCAGATAGCCCGACAGCGCGAAGTTGTGCAGGTCCAGCAGCTCGCGCAGCTTCTTGGCGAAGCGCTCGGGGTGCTTCAGGTCCTGGGCGCGCAGCGCGCGGCGGGCGACCTTGTCCTCGTAGGCCGGGCCGATGCCCTTGCCGGTGGTGCCGATCTTGCCGCTGCCGCTGGTCTCGCGCAGCTGTTCGCGCGCCTTGTCCACGGCGACGTGGAAGGGCAGGATCAGCGGGCAGGACTCGCTGATGAACAGGCGCGAACGCACCTCGACGCCGGCCGCTTCCAGGCGCTCGATCTCGGTCAGCAGATGGGTGGGGTCCACCACGACGCCATTGCCGATGTAGCAGGCCACGCCGTCGCGCATGATGCCGCTGGGGATCAACTGCAGCGCGGTCTTCACGCCCTTGATGACCAGCGTGTGGCCTGCGTTGTGGCCGCCCTGGAAGCGCACCACGCCCTGGGCGTGATCCGTCATCCAGTCCACGACCTTGCCCTTGCCCTCGTCACCCCATTGGGTGCCGACGACGACCACATTGCGTCCACGCGCGGTTTGGCTCTGCATCTTGTTTGCCTGCTAGCTTTGGATTGGGAAGGGCCGCCGGCGCTCAAAGCGCGCGGACGATCCAGTCAGTGTGCTCGCGAACCAGTTCGCGGTCACAGTCGAATTCATCGGCCTCGTGCTCATGGCCCGGCAGCACGCAGACCACGGTCTCGCCCTGCTCACGCAAGGCCCGTACAGCCTGGCGCAGTGAAGCATCCTCGCCCCACGGCGCGCGCACGGCGGCGCGCAAGGGCGTGGCCGGCACCAGGGCCACCAGCGTCTTCAGGTCCAGACTGAAGCCGACGGCCGGGCGGCGGCGGCCGAAAGCGGCACCGACCTCGTCATAGCGCCCGCCGCGCAGCACGGCGTCGGAGCAGCCCGAGGCATAGGCGGCGAAGCGGATGCCGGTGTAGTAGGCATAGCCCTGCAGGTCGGCCAGGTCAAAGCCCAGGCTGACCTCGGGATGAACAGCAGCCAGATGGCCGGCCAGCCAGTCCAGGTCGGCCAGGGCCGCCTTGACGAGCGGGTGATCCGGCAGGCGCCGCGCTGCCTCTGCCAGCACTTCCCGGCCACCGAACAGACTGGGCAAGGCCAGCAAAGCATCGCGTGTGACGGCCGGCATGCCCGCGCTCAGCGCGGCCAGTGCGGAGAGGTCCTTGGCGGCCAGCGCCGCCGTCAGCGCTTCCAGCGTCTCGGGAGCCAGCTTGATGCCTTCAAGCACGCCTTGCAGCAGGCGTGCATCGCCAAGGTCCAGCATCACGTCGCTCAAGCCGGCTCGGCGCAGCGCGTCCAAGGCCAATTCATGCACCTCAAGGTCGGCTTCCAGGCCGGCATGGCCATAGATCTCGACACCGAACTGCAAGGGCTCGCGGCTGGTGTTGAGGCCATCCGGCCGCGTGTGCGCGATGGGCCCGCAGTAGCACAGGCGAGTCACGCCCTGGCGGTTCAGCAGGTGGGCGTCGATGCGGGCGACCTGGGGCGTCGTATCGGCACGCAGGCCAAGCGACCGGCCCGAGAGCTGGTCAACCAGCTTGAAGAGCTTGATTTCGGAGCCACTGCCCGTGCCGGAAAGCAGCGAGTCGAGATGCTCCAGCAGCGGCGGAATGACGAGCTCGCAGCCGTAGCTGCGGGCCATGTCGAGCAGTTCTCTACGCAGCTCTTCGATGTGGCGCGCCTGCGAAGGCAGGACATCGGCGATGTGCTCGGGCAGCAGCCAAGCAGAGGACATGGGCGAAGGCAGGCGGTTAAAAACGGCATTCTACCGGTGCCTCCCGGGCCCAGCCTTCAGATCAGCGCAACCAGAGCAGTCCGAACACACCCATCAGGATGCTGGCCAGGCCGATGAAACGAATCTGCCCATCGCTCATCGCCAGGATGCGGCTGAAGACCTCGCGCCAGCGCGCCGGGCTGAGCAGGGGCATCAGCCCCTCGATGACCATCACCAGCGCGAGCGCGGTGAGGAGTTCGTTCACTTGCGCGCCGGTGCGGCGGCGGCCGCGGCGCCGGAGCCCCGCATGGCCTTGAAGAAGTCGCTGGATGGATCGACCACCATCACGTCGCTCTTCCTGCTGAAGCTGGCGCGGTAAGCCTCCAGCGAGCGGTAGAACTGGGCGAACTGGGGATCACGGCCAAAGGCCTCGGCGTACAGGGCAGAGGCCTTGGCGTCGCCCTCGCCTTTGATGAGCTGGGCATCACGGAAGGCTTCGGCAACGATGATTTCGCGCTGGCGATCGGCATCAGCCTTGATCTGCTCGCCCTCGGCGGAGCCGGTGGACCTGGCCTCGGCGGCCACGCGCTTGCGTTCCGAATCCATGCGGCGGTAGACCGACTCGGTGATGCTGGCCGCGAAGTCCACACGCTTGATGCGCACGTCAACGACCTCGATGCCGAACTGCTTGGCCTCGTCGGCCAGGCGTTTGCGCACGTCCTGCATGATCTTCTCGCGCTCGGTGGCCAGCACGGCGATGACGGTGCGCTTGGTCACTTCATCGTTGAAGGCGGCCTGCACGACGGGCACCAGGCGGTTCTCGACGTTGCGCATGTCAGCGCCGCTGTTGCGAATGAACTGGCGCGGCTCGGCGACGCGCCACTTGATGAGCCAGTCGATGACCAGGCTCTTCTTTTCAGCCGTGAAGACGGGCCGCGACTCGGTGCTGTCAAGCGTCTGCACGCGGCGGTCCAGCAGCACGACGTTTTGCAGCGGCGGCGGCAGCTTGAACTTCAGGCCCGGCTCGGTAACGACTTCCTTGATCTCGCCGAGCGCATAGATGACGGCGAACTKGCGCTGGTCGACGATGAAGAGCATCGACGACAGCAGCATCAGGACGACGATGGCGCCGGCGACGATGGCGGCAATACGGTTCATTCGGATGGTCCTCGATCAGCGGCCGTCGCGGCTGCGCTGGTTGTCACGGCTGCGCAGGTCGTTGGCACTGGGCAGCGTCTGCGGCTCGGGCACGGTGGTCGGCTGCGGTGCCGACACGGTCACGGTGCCGCTGCTGCCTTGCTGCAGCAGCTTGTCCAGCGGCAGGTAGAGCAGGTTGGAGCCGCTCTTGCTGTCCACCATCACCTTGCTGACGTTGGTGTAGACCTGCTGCATCGCGTCGATGTAGAGGCGGTCGCGCGTGACCTGGGGCGCCTTCTGGTACTCGGTCAGCACGCTCTTGAAGCGCGCCGCATCGCCCTCGGCCGTTGCGATGACACGGGCCTTGTAGCCCTCGGCCTGCTCGCGCAACCGGGCGGCATCGCCTCGCGCACTCGGGATCTTGTCGTTCGCGTACGCCTGGGCCTCGTTCTTCAACTGCTCGCGGTTGGCGTTGGCCTTCTGCACGTCGTCAAACGCCGCCTGAACCTGCTCGGGCGGCTGCACGCTCTGCACATTGACATTGACGACCTGAATGCCGGCCTTCAGGCGATCCAGCTGGACCTGGATGGACTTGACCAGGTCAGCGGCGATAGCGTCGCGCTGCTCATAGAGCACCGAATCCATCGTGCTCTTGCCGACGATCTCGCGCACCGCCGACTCTGCGGCCAGCAGCACGGCCTGCTCGGGGTCACGGTTCTCGAACAGGAAGTCGCGCAGGTCACGGATGGTGAACTGCACCGTGAAGCGGATATCGACGATGTTCTCGTCCTGCGTCAGCATGGACGAGTCGCGCAGGCCGGTGGCGGCGACGACCGAACTGCGCCCAACCTCGACCTGGCGCAGCTGCGAGACCGGCTGGATCTCATGCGCCTGGAAGGGATAGGGCAGGCGCCACTGGAAACCGGCTTCGACCGTCTTGCTGTACTTGCCGAAGGAAGTGATGACGCCCTGCTGGCCTTCCTGCACGATGAAGAAGCCGCTGGCCAGCCAGCCCAAAACGACAACGCCGGCGATGAGGCTCAGGCCAATACCGGCGCCCTTCATGTCGGGCGAGCCACCGGAGCCGCTGGGGCCGGATGGCCCGCTGGACTTGCCACCGAACATGCCCGAGAGCTTGCGATTGAATTCGCGCCAGAGCTCGTCGAGATCGGGCGGGCCGTCGTTGCGGCCGTTGTTCAGCAACCGGCTCGCGGCACGGGCGACCGGCGTCATCAGACGCTGGGCC
>NZ_JBFUMO010000394.1:0-5519 GCF_054049355.1 Roseateles sp. P5_E11
GCACTGGGGGACGAGAGCTATCGCACGCTGGATGGCGAGAAGACCTGCTTCCTCGGCAACGACCGCGTGGCGCCGACAGCAGCCTTCGTGACCCAGGCGGACGCCCGTGTCGATGCCGGGCTGCTCAAAGGCAAGGTCAGCGCCAAGCTGCCGCCACATCGCGTCCACTATGCGGACGCGACAAGATGGGCCACGTTGCTGTGCGGTGATCCGGTTGGGGCCAACCTGATGATGGTGGGCATGGCTGCGCAGCGTGGCTGGCTGCCCATGGGAGTCGAGGCCATCGAACGCGCGATTGAACTCAATGGCGTGCAGGTGCCGCTCAACCTGCGCGCCTTCAGGCTCGGGCGCCTGTGTGTGCATGATGCCTCGGCGGTCGAGGAGGCGATTCACCGTTGCGGCGATCGCACTGTTGCCTCGTTAGAGCCCGCTCCCGAGAGCCTTTCTGCCATCGTCGAGCACCGAAGCAAGCTGCTGACTGACTATCAAGACTCGCGCTATGCGCAGCGCTATCGTGCCCTGGTCGAGCGCGCGGTAGAGGCCGAACAAGGCTTGGCGCCGGGCAGTGATCGCCTGGCAAAGGCGGTGGCTGTCGGCTTCAGCAAGCTGCTCGCCTACAAGGATGAATACGAAGTGGCGCGGCTGTACAGCGCGCCGGAATTTCTGGCCGAGCTGCGCGCGGAGTTCGAGGGCGATTTGAGGCTGTCCGTCTACCTGGCGCCGCCCCTGTTCGCCCGCACAGACCCGACCACCGGGCATCTCGTCAAGCGTGAGTACGGCGGCTGGGTCCTCAAGGCGATGCGCGTGCTTGCCAAACTCAAGAGACTGCGCGGCTCGCCCTTCGATGTCTTCGGCTACACGCGCGAGCGGCGCGAGGAGCGGGAACTTGTGGATGAGTACGAGGGCACACTCGGCCGGCTTTTGAAGCAATTGCGAGGCGATCAACTCCAGGCCGTGGTCCAACTGGCCCAACTGCCTGAGCACATTCGCGGATACGGGCATGTGAAGGCTGCGCATCTGGCGCGGATGCGGGCCGAGCGCGCTCGATTGCTGGGCCAAATCGAGGGCGTCGAGACAGGGAACTTAGCCCCGGCCTTGTCGCGTCGCGCATGAACACTGCACGAGGGTTACGGGCTGTTCAATGGCAGCTCGCCCCTCTTCAGCTGCTTGAGCACGAAGCTGGACTTGCTGTGCCGGATGCCTGGAATCTTGTAGAGCTTCTCGCGCAGCAGACGTTCGTAGTCGCGCGTGTCGGCCACGGCGATGCGCAAGTGGTAGTCGTAGTCGCCGGACACGAGAAAGACCTCCAGGATTTCTGGAATTCGCTCAAGCTCGCGGCCGAAGCGTTCGAGCGCCTCGTCAGAGTGGCTGTCGAGCGTGAGCTGAACGATCACCATGTCTTTCAGGCCAATCTTCTCGGCGTTCAGCCGCAGCGAGTACCCCTCGATGACACCAGCGTCTTCCAGTCGCTTGATGCGTGTCCAGCAGGGCGATGTGGTCAGGCCCACTTCGGCACTGATTTCGGCCAGGCTCAGGCGCGCGTCGCGTTGCAGTGCCCGCAGGATGGCGAAGTCCACGCGGTCGAGTTCAGGTGCTTTGGGTTTGGGCATGGCGATGATCTTGGACTGATGGTCCGTCGTGTTTCTAGTGCTTCAGAAATATTTTCCGCTCGTTGTGATATGTCGGCAAGATTTGCTTTGGTTGGTATTTCTTTCGGAAAAAACAGAAGCACTTTTTGCGAAAGTTCGGGAACAGTAGCAGCATGAACAGCCTCCCCATGATCGACGTCGAAGTTCCCGCCACCCGGGCCTTTGGGCCGCCTGCAAGCGCGGCCGACGAGGTGCTCGAGGTCACCGGCGCCGCGCTGCTGATCGACACCCTGCTTGCGCTTGGCATCGACACGGTGTTCGGCTATCCGGGTGGAGCGGTGCTGCCGCTCTACGACGCTCTGCACAGYGAGCCTCGCCTGCGCCATGTGCTGGTGCGCCACGAGCAGGCCGCAGTGCATGCGGCCCAGGGCTATGCGCGCTCGACCGGCAGATTGGGCGTGGTGTTTGTGACCTCGGGTCCTGGCATGAGCAACACCACCACCGGGCTGCTCGACGCGCTGTGCGACTCGGTGCCGGTGCTGTGCATCAGCGGCCAGGTGGCCACGTCGTCCATCGGGACTGACGCGTTCCAGGAGTGCGACGCACTCGGCATCTCGCGCTCGGTGACCAAGTGGAACGTGCAACTTCGCCGTGCTGACGACATCGAAGCCGTGGTGCATAAGGCCGTGGCCGTCGCGCGGAGCGGACGGCCCGGTCCGGTGCTGGTGGATTTCCCCAAAGACCTCCAGCAGCGAAAGGTCACGAAACGGCTGGCGCCGCCAACGCCAACGCCGACGGTGCCGATGCCGTTCAAGCGCTCCACTCTTGCCCAGATTGAGGCTGCGGCACACGCGATCCGCCAAGCCCAAAGACCCGTGTTCTACGGTGGCGGGGGCTTGATCAACTCGGGCGTCGAGGCCTGTCAAGCCTTTCGCCAGCTGGTGCGCGCTGCCGGCGCGCCCTGCACGCTCACATTGATGGGGCTCGGCGCCTACCCGGCGTCCGACCCGCAGTGGTTGGGCATGCTGGGCATGCACGGCACGCTCGAAGCCAATCTGGCGATGCACCATGCCGATCTGATCGTCTGCGTCGGCGCACGTTTCGATGACCGCGTCACCGGCCGGCTCGACCAGTTCTGTCCGCAAGCGCGTGTTGTTCACATCGACATCGACCCGACCTCGATCAACAAGACGGTCAAGGCCCACATCCCCATCGTCGGGGACTGCGAGTCTGCTCTCACCCAGTTGTTGACACATTTTGCAGACCTGCCTGTTCCGCGGGATCGGCTGGCGCCATGGTGGACTCGCATCAAGTGCTGGCGGGCCGAGCGATCCTTGGCCTACGACGATGGGACAGGTGCGATTGCACCGCAGGCGCTGATGACGCGCTTGCAGGCAGCACTCAGCAAGTTGGACRCCATCGTCTCCACCGACGTCGGTCAGCACCAGATGTGGGCCGCCCAGCACCTGAGCTTCGAGAAGCCCATGCGCTGGCTGACCTCAGGCGGCGCCGGCACGATGGGCTACGGCCTGCCGGCGGCCATCGGCGCGCAGGTCGCCCACCCGGACAAGACTGTGGTCTGCGTCAGCGGCGATGCATCGATCCTCATGAACATCCAGGAGCTGTCCACCGCCGTGCAGCATCGCACGCCGGTGAAGGTGGTGTTGTCCAACAACGGCTACATGGGCATGGTGCGCCAGTGGCAGGAACTGATCCACGGGGGGCGCTACAGCCACAGCTACACCGCGGCACTGCCCGACTTTGTGGCCGTGGCCCGTGGCTTTGGCTGGCGGGCCCGCCGTGTCACCCAGCGCAGCGAACTGGACGCAGCGCTGGCCGAATGCCTGGCGTCCGACCAACCGTATTTTCTGGATGTGGCAGTCGTGGCCCAGGAGAACTGCTTCCCGATGATCCCTGCCGGATGCGGGCATCAGCAGGTGATGTTGGGCAAAGACCGGGTGTACGCGCAATGATGAGCAGCGGTTCACGGGTCGCGGAACTGCTTGACCGTGCCGCTGGCGCTGCGCCCAACCGTGTTGCCGATGCGTGGGCGCGCGAGAAGCTGCGCGCCATGCCCGCACATTGATTTGACCGGCGTGCCGCTTGCGGCCGCCGATGGAGCAACTTCATGGTTACCCTCTATCACTGCATGAGCGCACGCTCCTTCCGGCCCTTGTGGATGCTGGAGGAGCTTGAGCTGCCCTACAAGCTCCTGTTGCTGCCGTTTCCGCCGCGCGTGTCGGCGCGCTGGTATCTCGACGAGAACCCCCTGGGAACCGTGCCCTTGATGGTTGACGGCGATGTCCGCATGACCGAGTCCGCCGCGATCTGCGAGTACCTGTGCGCGCTGAGTGCCCCGACGACGCTGCAAGTCGAACCGGGCGAAACAGGCTTTGGCGCCTTCCTGAATTTCCTTCACTTCGGCGAGGCGACACTGACCTTCCCGCAGACCTTGGTGCTGCGCTACTCGCGGTTCGAGCCGGAGCCAAGGCGACAGCCCGCAGTGGCCGAGGACTACACGAAGTGGTTCCTTGCCCGGTTGCGTACGCTGGAGCCGCTGCTGGCTGAGCAGCCGTATCTGTGTGCCGGCCGGTTCACTGCCGCGGACGTCTCCGTCGGCTATGCCTTGATGTTGGCGCAGTATCTCGGGATTGCCGAACGCTTCACGCCGGCTGTGGCGGCGTATTGGCTGCGCCTGCAGCAGCGAGACGCCTACGTGCGCGCGATGCGGGCGCAGGCGGCGGCGGCTCAGGCTCAAGGGGTGTCGCTCGTGCCCGCGCCTGACACTCTTTGAAGTGAGCCTGCGTGATGCAGGCTGCTTGAGCTCCCCGGTGGAGTCGCCCCGGAACCCGTGGCTTGATCCAGTCGAACGTTGCCCAGCAGTCTGGCCGGGTCGAAGTGCCGGTGCAGCGCGGCCGCCCAGTCCAGCGTGGCTGCGTCGGTGTAGCGGTGGTAGAAGGCCGAGTTGCTGGGGCCCACGCCGTGCTCGGCGCTGTAGCTGCCGCCGAACTCGCGCACGGTGAGGTCGTAAATGGCCTCGCGCAGCGCTGCGATGCGGCCCTCGGCCGTGTCCCAAGGCACCACGAAGTTCAGGTGCATGCCGCCATCGCCCAGGTGGCCGAAGTCGCAGACCTGCGCGTCGGGCAGGTGCTCGGCGATCACGGCCAGGGCCTGCTCGCGCAGGGGCGCAAAGCGTGAGCGCGTGACCGAGAGGTCAAAGGCCAGCATGCGTCCGAGGTGCTGCACGGCTTCGCTCAGGCCGTGACGCAGTCGCCAGAGCTTTTCGGGCTTGTCCACCACGGCGTCGAGCAGTTCGGCACCCGACTCCATCTGGCGCTCCAGCCAGGACAGCAGCAGGGCATTGAGATCGAGGCCCTGGTCGACGCCCAGCGTCGAGGTCAGCTCCACGAGCACGGCATAGACCGGCAGTTCGGCAAACGGCGCGGTCGCGCCCGGCAGGTGCCGCACCACGGCCGCCAATGCCGGGCCGGAGATGCCCTCGAAGGCCGTGACGAAGTCGCCCAGTTCGGCCTCCAAGTCGGCCAGCAATTGCACGCCCACGGCTGCGGACGGCAAGGCCAGCAGCGCGGTGGCGGTTTGCCGGGGCAGGGCGTGCAGCTTGACCACGGCATGGGTGACGAGGCCGAAGGCGCCGAAGCTGCCGCACAGCAGTTGGCTCCAGTCCAGGCCTGTGTTGTTCTTGCGCAGGCCGTGAAGCTGGCCCACCGCTTGACCCGGCGGGTGCAGCAGCACGCCTTGCAGGCCCAGCAAGTTCTCGCGCACGCCGCCATAGCGGATCAGGCGTGCGCCGCCAGTGTTGGTGGCGATCATGCCGCCCAAGGTCGGGTCAGCGCCAAGGTCGATGGGAAAGCACAGCCCCTGCTTGGCGGCGGTACGGTTCAGGTCCGAGAGCCGGTGGCCGGCCGACAC
>NZ_JBFUMO010000395.1:0-5510 GCF_054049355.1 Roseateles sp. P5_E11
CCCGTGGGCGGCGCTCACCACGCTCCGGGCGGTCACCACCGCGTTCGGTGCGCTCACCACGTTCAGCACGCTCACCACGTTCGGTGCGCTCGCCGCGCTCCGGGCGTTGCTGCTGTTCAGGCTTGTCAGCGCCTTCGGCGCGCGGCTTGCGGTCACCGCGTTCGCCGCGCTCACCGCGGGCTTCCTGCGGCTTGCCATCGCGGCGGCCACCTTGGCCACGCGGCTCGTTGCGCTCACCGCGTTCGCTACGCTCGCCGCGCTCACCACGGCGGCCACCGTCGCGGCGACCATCACGGCCGCCTTCGCGCTTGGGCTTGTCCGTTGCGGCGGGCGCCGCTGCGGGCGCCTGGACAGCAGGTGCCGGGGCCGGCGCGGCATCGCCACCGCCGAAGAAGCTGAACAGGCGGCTGAAGAAGCCCTTGGCCTGCGGTGCTGGCGGCGGGGGCGCAACGACGGGCGCCGGTGCGGGCGCGGCCGCGACGGGCTCGGGCTTCGGTGCGGCGACCGGCGCGGGCTGCTCGGGCAGGATGCCCTTGATGACCGGCTCCTGCTTGTTCTTCTTCTCGACGTCGCCGCGGCGCGTGATGCCGACCTCGTCGGTCGGCTCCTCGATCATCGTGTAGCTGGCCTGCAGGTTCTCCAGGCGTGGGTCGTCGTGGCGCAGGCGCTCAAGCTTGTAGTTCGGCGTCTCGAGGTGCTTGTTGGGCACCAGCAGCACGGTGACGCGCTGCTTGAGTTCGATCTTGGTGATCTCGGTGCGCTTCTCGTTCAGCAGGAAGGAGGTCACTTCCACCGGCACCTGCACGTGCACGGCGGCGGTGTTGTCCTTCATGGCCTCTTCCTGGACCATGCGCAGGATCTGCAGTGCCGAGGACTCGGTGTCGCGGATGTGGCCCGTGCCGTTGCAGCGCGGGCAGGTGATGTGGTTGCCTTCGCTCAGCGCCGGGCGCAGGCGCTGGCGGCTCATTTCGAGCAGGCCGAACTTGCTGATGGAGGCGAACTGCACGCGGGCGCGGTCCTGGCGCAGTGCGTCGCGCAGGCGCTGTTCCACGTCACGGCGGTTCTTGCTCTCCTCCATGTCGATGAAGTCGACAACGATCAGGCCACCGAGGTCGCGCAGGCGCATCTGGCGGGCGATTTCGTCGGCCGCTTCGAGGTTGGTGCGGGTGGCCGTCTCTTCGATGTCGGTGCCGCGGGTCGAGCGGGCCGAGTTGACGTCGACCGACACGAGGGCTTCGGTGTGGTCGATGACGATGGCGCCGCCGGACGGCAGGTTCACCGTGCGGCTGAAGGCCGTCTCGATCTGGTGCTCGATCTGGAAGCGGCTGAACAGCGGTGCGTCGTCGCGGTAGCGCTTCACGCGATGGCCCTGGTCGGGCATCACGTGGTTCATGAACTGGCTGGCCTGCTCGTACAGGTCGTCCGTGTCGATCAGGATCTCGCCGATGTCCGACGTGAAGTAGTCGCGGATCGCGCGGATGACCAGGCTGGATTCCTGGTAGATCAGGTAGGCGCCCTTGCCGCCCTTGGCCGCGTCATCGATCGCGGTCCAGAGCTTGAGCATGTAGTTCAAGTCCCACTGCAGCTCGGGCGCCGTGCGGCCGATACCGGCGGTGCGTGCGATCAGGGACATGCCCTTGGGGTACTCGAGCTGGTCGAGATTTTCCTTCAGCTCCTCGCGGTCCTCGCCCTCGATGCGGCGCGAAACGCCACCGCCGCGCGGGTTGTTGGGCATCAGCACCAGATAGCGGCCGGCCAGGCTGACGAAGGTGGTCAGCGCCGCGCCCTTGTTGCCGCGCTCTTCCTTCTCGACCTGGACCAGCAGCTCCTGGCCTTCCTTGATCGCGTCCTTGATGGTCGCGTTCTTGACGTCGGTGCCCTCGCGGAAGAACTGGCGCGAGATTTCCTTGAACGGCAGGAAGCCGTGGCGGTCCTCGCCGTAGTCGACGAAGCAGGCTTCGAGCGAGGGCTCGACCCGCGTCACGACGGCCTTGTAGATATTGCCCTTGCGCTGCTCGCGGCCTTCGATTTCGGTCTCGAAGTCCAGCAGCTTCTGGCCATCAACGATCGCGAGGCGCCGCTCTTCCGGCTGCGTCGCATTGATCAGCATGCGTTTCATGTCATCACTCCTCTCGCGCCGGGCGGCTTGTCAGCCGCCGCGAAACGCGCACGTTCATCGCGCCGCCAAGCCAAAGCGCTGGCGGCTAAAGATGCACGGGCAATGACTCGAGAACCGAGGAAGGAATCGCCCTGGACCGAAAGCGCGGCCGACCGTGGGGGTCAGCGCGCAGTTGGCGTTGGCGCGTGCGCCGCAGCAGCGGTCATGCGAGCCGAGCCGCCGGCTCCCGCGCGCACCCGCCCGGCAACAAGCCGGGGCAGGGCGGCCACACCGGGATCTAGCCGGGGCCGCAGAGGTGCGTGTGGGGGGAGGGGCATGCTCATCTGCATGGGCTGCTGGACGCTGGTGACAGCTCGCGCGGCCCGAAGGCCAGGTGCTCTGTCGCCATGGAAACCTTGTTGTCTGCGGGCGCCGGGTTCCTTGAAACAATCAAGGGCAGCGGGGCTCGCGGGTTCTTGTGTCATCGCTCTGCCGCGTCGGGCAGCGGGCCGTTCACTCACTCGGGGAGGAAACCTGCCGGCCGTCTTTCGCGTTGCATCGCCTGTGGCCGCCAGGGCTGTGCCCCGTCGGCCACACGTTACCGCCGCTAAAATCAAACAAATCAAATACTTACGGCAGCAACGTGGTGAAAAGGATTATAGGGGTAGGCCAAGTGCCACCCGACACCACGCAAACCCCTGCCACGGCGCCAGCCGTGCGCCGGGTCACGGTGGACGAAGGCTCCGCCGGGCAGCGCTTGGACAACTTCCTGCTGCGCGAACTCAAGGGTGTGCCCAAGACCCACGTCTACCGCGTCATCCGGGCCGGCGAAGTGAGGGTCAACAAAGGCCGGGCCCAGGCCGACACCCGGCTGGAAATTGGTGACGAGGTGCGCATCCCGCCGGTACGCCTGCCCGAGCGCCCGGCTCAGCCCGAGGCGCCGGCGCGTGAGTTTCCGGTGGTGTTCGAGGATGAGCACCTGCTTGTCATCGACAAGCCGGCCGGCGTGGCGGTGCATGGCGGCTCGGGCGTCAGCTACGGCGTCATCGAGGCGCTGCGCCGCTCGCGGCCGACGGCCAAGTTCCTGGAGCTGGTGCACCGCCTCGACAAGGAAACCTCCGGCCTCTTGATGATCGCCAAGAAGCGCAGCGCGCTGGTGGCACTGCAGGATCAGCTGCGCGAGCGCGAGACGGGCAAGACCTATGCCGCCCTGGTCTGGGGCGACTGGCCGGCCAAGCTCAAGGTCATCGACGTGCCGCTGGTCAAGTTCGTCGGCGGCGACGGCGAGCGCTGGGTGAGGCCGGGCAAGGCGGATGAGGAAGGCGCCAAGCGGTCGATCAGCCTGGTGAAGGTCGTCCAGCGCACGCCGCATTTCAGCCTGCTGGACGTGACCATCAAGACCGGCCGCACCCACCAGATCCGCGTCCACCTGCAGCAGGCCGGTCACGCCATCGTCGGCGACCCCAAGTACGGCGACTTCGAGCGAAATCGCGAGCTGGCGCGCGGGCGTGCCAAGTTCGACCGCATGTTCTTGCATGCGCGAAAGCTGCAGTTCCAGCATCCGGCGACGGGGGAGACGGTGACCTGCGAGGCGCCATTGCCTGCCGATTGCCGAAGCCTGGTGGACAGTGCCGCATGAAGTTGTGGCGGGCGCTTGAGCGGTTGGGCCGGGCGGCCTTCATCGTCGCGGCCTCTCTGGGCGGCTCGTGGGTGGCCGCCATGACGATCATGCCGCCTGCGCCCATTCCCCTGCAATTCGAAGCGCGCACCGATCGACTGACACGCGACGGCCTTGTCGCCCTGAACGAGTTGGCGGTGCGTGCCGCGCAGTGCCCGGCGAACGAGCTGGCCCTGCACTTGTCGCCGGCCAAGAGAGCGCAGACGGCGCTGGCCAAGCGCCGCGTGGCAACAGTCCAGAAGCGGATGGAGCAGTTGGGGCTGAAGCTGGCGGTCGAGATGAAGCCGTTGCGCAATGGGCAGGCCCGCCCCCGGCACCGCGACACGCTGTTGGCGGATGTGGGCGCCGCCGACGACGTTTGGTGCGACCTGCGAGCGGGATCGCAGGCATTCGCCTGGGCCGAGGCAATGGGGCAATACGTCGAGGGCGCCGAGCCGAGGATGCCGGCCTTCTGGCAGCGCTTGTCCAAGCAGGGCAGGTCGGGCCTCGCAATGCCTCTGGCGGTCGCGGCTGTTTGCGCAGGGCCCGGTTGTACGCGGCATCCGGAGCTCTACCATTGGTTGGCCGAGCAGTCCCTGCGGGATGCGTCGATGCAAACTCGGCGTTGGTGGTTGCTTCAGCTCTGGGCGCGTGCCGAGGACGCCGAGGTGGAGCGATTTCGGCAGCGCTGGGGCCTGGCGCCTTTGACGCTCCAAGAGCGAGCCGGCCATGCGCACGAATTGGCTGCTGGCGGCCTGCCGTGGGCGGTGATCGAGCAGCGATTGCGCGAACCCGAGGTGATGTCCTACTTCGGTGAGCAGCCAATGATCCTGGGCGGGCCTGGGCCGCATTGGCTGTTGGGCGTGGCGACCCAGCAAGGCCAGCTCGATGCTTTTGACCGGCTCATCGAAGCCGCCGGGCCAGCCAAGGGCTGCTTCGTCATGGCAGCCTTCTGGGAAGCAGGCGGGGATCAGGAGCAATTCGAGGCGTGGAGGCCGCATTTCGCAAGCTGGGCGCGCGGTGCCACCATGCCATATCAGCCGAAGGGTTCTCCCGTCAGCTGCAATCCCGTCGCCGCGGTGCTGAGGGAAGCCTTCTGCACTGGCAATGCGGCCGATGTGGCAGCGCGCTACGAAGCCATCTGGGACATCCTGCTTGAGGCCGGCGTGACACTCGAATCGCCCGCAGTCCGGCTGTTCACCGAACCGGCCGCCGAAGGCGCCCGTCAGCCTTGCCGGCTGGAGCCGATCCCCGGTTATGCATCTCGCTTGCGCCAAGTCGAGCGCCCCTGAGTCTCAAGGCGAAAGCCCGAACATCGACAATCCCTTCATGATTTCCCGCCCGCAACAATTCGACCTGATCGCCTTCGACTGGGACGGCACCCTGTTTGACTCCACGGCGCTGATCGCCCGCTGCATCCAGCGCGCCGCCGTTGACCTGGGCCTGCCCGAGCCCGGGTTCGAGAACTGCCGCTATGTCATCGGCCTGGGCCTGCGCGATGCCCTCGAGCATGCCGTGCCCGGCCTGGCCGCCGAGCGCTACCCCGAGCTGGGCCTGCGCTACCGCCACCACTACCTCGCCTCGGAGCACGAACTCTCGCTGTTCGAAGGCACGCTGGAGATGCTGGAGGCCTTGAAGGCGCGGCACCACTGGCTGGCCGTCGCCACGGGCAAGAACCGCGCGGGCCTGGACCGCGTGCTGGCGTCCAGCGAACTGGGGCATCTGTTCGACGGCACGCGCACGGCCGACCAGAAG
>NZ_JBFUMO010000396.1:0-5483 GCF_054049355.1 Roseateles sp. P5_E11
ATGATGTGCAGCTTGACGATGGTGTAGAGCTGCTTGTCCTCACGCAGCACGGTCTCGATGTCGCGCTCGTGCAGCAGTTCGCGCAGGCGGCGGGCCGGTTCGTCCTGGCCGACGACGGTCAGCAGCGTGGCCCTCGCGCCCAGCGTGCGGATGTTGAGCGCGACGTTGGCGGCGCCGCCCAGGCGCTCCTCCTCGCGTTCGATGCGCACGACGGGCACGGGCGCCTCGGGCGAGATGCGTTCGACGGCGCCGTGCCAGTAGCGGTCCAGCATGACGTCGCCGACGACGAGGATGCGGCGGGAGGCGAGCAGTTCACGCGAGGGCAGGGCGCTCATTGCCCCACGCCCAGGTTGGCCTCGATCAGGCCGCACAGCGTGTGGCCGATCAGCAGGTGCGCCTCCTGGATGCGGGCGGTGATGCCGTGCGGCACGATGATGCTGTCGTCGCACAGCGCGCCCAGCTTGCCGCCGTCACGGCCTAGCAGGCCCAGCGTGTAGATGCCCATGGCCTTGGCGGCCTCGACGGCGCGCAGCACATTGGCCGAGTTGCCCGAGGTCGAGATGCCGATCAGCGCATCGCCGGCGCGGCCGAGGCCCTGGACCTGGCGGATGAACACATCGTCAAAGCTGTAATCGTTGCCGATGCAGGTCAGCGCTGAGCTGTCGGTCGTCAGCGCCAGGCCGGCGAGCGGGCGGCGGTCCTTGATGAAGCGGCCCGTCAGCTCGGAGGCCAGGTGCTGGCTGTCCGCGGCCGAGCCGCCGTTGCCGCAGAACATGATCTTGCAGCCCGCCTTCAGCGCGTCGGCGAGCCGTTGGCCGGCCTGCTGCACTTGTGGGTCCAGCGCTCCCAGGAGTTGCATCAGTTGCAGGTGTTCATCGAGATTGCGCAGAAACAGGGAACTCATGAGGAGACCGGGGCTCTCACCCGCTTGCAGACCGATGGTTTCAAGTATCGGTGATGGGGCGGTGGTGCCAGCCGACTGACCCGCGCTGGAGGGGCGGTGCACTCGCGCACAGGCGGGGCACGCGGCCAAAGGGCGTGGTGACGGGACGCGAGAGTCCTCATGCAGATCGGGAGTTGCAGCCATTCTCCAAAGACAATGGCTGCAACTTCCGAAGATGCTCGAATCAAACCTGGAGATTAATATTCATGGATGGAACTCCTGCCAAGCGATTCCAATTTGGAACTGGTCGGGTGCGCCAGTGGATTGGCTGGCACACCCTGCAGTTCAACGGCTGTGCTGAAGCGGAATATCAGTACTGCTGCTGCCCGCCACCACCGCCACCACCGCCACCGCCACCGCCACCACCGCCGGACGCGGCCGGGCCAACGCTGGGATCAGCCACCGGCGCGGCGCTCCACGGATCAATGCCCGGGCCTTCATACGGCGTGCAAAGGAAGGCGTTGTTGCCAACATGGACGCCGGTCATGACCCACTTTGGCGGGCATGCGTGCATATGTGCAGCTGATGTGCCGGGGCGGCCGGTTGAATAGTCGACGGTTTCGGCCCAGGTATGCAGGATCCGGCCGCTGGCCGGTGACGCGCACCAGATCTTGTTGTTCTGGACATGGAGGCCGGTCATGATGGTGCCCAACGGGCAGGCGAGCATCCCTTGCCGCACGGTGCTGGACTCCATGAAGGCAGGGATGGCGGACGATGCACCCTTGGCGCACAGCAGCTCATTGTTGATGACGTGCAGCCCAGTCATGTATCCGCCAGTGGACATCTGGACCAGATACTGGGACTGGCCGTTGTTTGTTGCCCAGTCCTGGTATGCGCTGCCGCCGCAGTTGTGATAGAAGGCGTTGAAGGCGTAACCCTGGATCGAATGCTTGTCGATATATTCGGCGTTGCCGTTCAGGCTGGCGTAGAACTGATTCCATTGGCCGACAAACGGGCTCAGGCCTTGAGCCATGCTGCTGGCGGAACCGACGAGCGCCGCTGCCGCAATCATGCATTTGGTGAATGACAGTTTTTTCATCTTACCCTTGCGTATATGTGACTTCTCTGATTTGCCGGCCCGAAATATATGATCGTTCTAACTGAACAGAACGTGGATCGAGGCCGGCTTTGAGGAGCTTACGTTGGGGTTGTTTACCTGTTGATTACTGGCTGTGGCTCTTCCGTGCTTCGCGCGAACCCTAATATCGAGAGTGATGGGAGTTAGAGGTGCGCGGCGTGTCGCCGTGTGCTCGCGGCCGGGGCCGCAGTTGCGGCGAGCAAGGGCTTCGACGAAGCCAGGCAGGTCTGCAGCTGAGGTGGCTTTACTTGCTGCGGTCCATAAGCTGGACCAGGGCGCTGAAGGGCGACACGAGGCCGCGGCGCCAGTTRCGCTCGACGATGGCGCGGTCAGCGCTGCGCAGCTTGAGCACGGCGGGCAGCACGCGCGGGCAGGGCACCAGGGCCAAGCGAGCGTACAAGTGGCGATGACGCCAGCCGACGCCGGCCTGCCAGGCGAGAGGGCYGTCCTCGGCGCGCAGCAGCACGAGACGAGCGAGCTGGGGCTCGCAGTCCAGCAGCTCCGTTGCTGCAATCTGCATCAATCGATGGCGCTGGAGGTCATCGGGCAGCGCCTGGACGACGCGTGCATGCCGGCCATCGGTCTGCAGGCGCGGCAGCAGCGCCTCGGCGCCTTCGTCCAGCGCCCGGTCGAAGGCGGCAGCCAGCCCGGTCACGAAAGCCCCGCCAGGCACCGAAGCCATCAGCCAGTTCTCGATGATGGGCAGCTCAGGCCGGGTTGTGTAGCGGTCGATGTAGAAGCCGACATAGTCCGCGGCGCGGCGCCGGCGCGTCTCGTGCAGCCAGCCCAAGTCGCGGCTCAGCAGCATGGAGGCGTCCATCCAGACACCGCCGTGCCGCGCCAGCAGCTGGACGCGCAGCCAGTCGGCCTGGCGGTGGGGCGGCATCTCGTCGAAATCGGTTCGCAGCGCGGGCAGCCATTGCGAGACGCTGGTGCGGTCCAGCAGGCGCAGTTGGTGGTCGGGCGCGAAGCGGCGCCAGTTGGCCAGGCAGTCCTGGATGAAGGCCGGCGCCGGGCTGGGCTGCCAGTAGGTCCAGATGATCCTGGGAATCTCGTCCTGGCAGAGCGGCGCGTTGTCGCCCACCATGATGGCGCGGGTCTGCGTCGGTACGCGGGCCCTCAGCACGGTGGCCAGTTCGCGCAGGAACAGGCCGGCGACGATGAGGACGATGCCCGTGGACAACCAGGGCATTCAGGTCAGCCGGCGGTCTAGCTGGCGCTCAAGGATGGCGAGGGGGCTGGCCGTGCGGTCCACCTGGGCCTCGGCCGGCAAGTGCAGGGTCTGTTCCATCATGAACTGGCCGGACATGACCGCATGCGACGTCTGGTCGGAATAGCAGACCCAGGTCGAGCCAGGCGGGAAGGGCATCTCGACCTGCGGGCTGCTGCGCTGGTAGTCCAGGTCGCCCTTCATGCCGTCGTGCAACTGCAGCATCAGGTGGTCGTATTCGGTGCGCAGCGACTTGGTCACGTGCAGCGCCTTCAGGGCCTTGGCCTGCCAGGCCACATAAGGCTTGGCGCGTGGCACGAAGCGCCGGGCGATGTCCTCGAAGGCCTCGCCGACGCGCCAGACGCGCGGCTCGCCGTTGGGGTTGAGGTTGGTGAACACACGCAGAATGCGCTCGCCGCGGTTGGGGCGCGAGGGGAAGGCGTCCACATGCAGGCGGCGGTCATCAGCGCGCCAGGACTGCACGCGCGACTCGACCTGCATGGGCCGATAGCTCGTGGGTGCCAGGCGCAGCGCCGGCTTGTAGGTTGGCGCGATTGCGTCGATCAGCGAGCAGGCGCGGGCGCGGAAACGCCCGATCATGGCTGCCAGCCTTGCCCGCTCTTCGCCCTGCACGGCGGCGCCAGCGAGCACGCCGTCAAGGCGCAGGCTGATGTTGCGTGCCTTCTCGTCACGCACGTCGGGGCGCAGCAGCCCGGCTTCTTCTGAAGTCAGCTCGAAGCGCAGCTCGGGGAAGAACAGCACCCGACCGGCTTCCAGGTCGGGCACGAGACCATGCCTGGGCGAGGTCCAGTCGCGGCTGTCGACAGTGACGATGCGGTTGTCCATGCCCCTGGCCTCATTCACGCCAATGATCGGCGATCCACTTTGCCGGGCGGGCGTGACGCCAGTTGCCTTCCGAGCGGCCGACCAGCGCATCGGGTGGGTTCATCACGCCGTGGAAGACCAGCACGCGCGCGCCGGCCGGAATGAAGGGGTCGCGCCAGAAGCTGGTGGGCCACATCGGCAGGCAGTGGTACTTGTAGCTGGCACACCAGTCCGTGGGCCAGTAGCCCAGCTTGCCCTGGTCGTGCAGGAAATGGCTGAGATATTCCTGCTCGTTGCGGTACTTGGCGCGCACCTCGTCCTGGTGGGCGATGAAGTGGGCCAGCACGTCGGCGTGGGCGCCGATGCGGAAACGGTAGACCGAGGAGTTGCCCGTCACGCGCCAGGGGCGCTTCCAGTCCTTGATGATGAGGAAGTCGCCGGGCACAGCGAAGAATTCGGTCAGGTCGCCGACGATGACGACGTCCAGGTCCAGGAACAGGGCCGTGCCCTTCAGGCCGAAGAGGTCGGCCTGGTAGGTGCCGAGCTTTTTCCAGCCGCCATCGCGCTTGCCTTGGCTGGCGTGCGTCTCGGGCAGCGGCAGGCTTTCGACCTCGGAGCGGATGCCGTTGGCGTCATCGGTGAAGCAGACGAAGCGGAAGGAGCCGCGCAGGTGGCGCGCGGCCATGCCGTACAGGCGGTTGACGTACTCGGGGCCGTACTTGGTGCCCCACTTCATGCAGATGACGAAGCGGTCTTCGGCTGCGCTGCTCATTTCAGTTGTTCCATAGTCATTGCGGGCCGAGCGCCGGGCCGCTCCCAAGCCGGCCCGCGCTGGCGATGTGCTTGCCGGTCAATCCGGCAAGCATCGCCGTCCCCCCGGGGGACCGGTCAGGCGCACCGCGTTCAGCGGTGTGCGGCTGGGCGAGGGGCTTCATCTACGCGAGTTCCTCAATGGGTTGCGGCGGATAGCTGTCCCAGTTGAGGCAGGCCGGGCATTGCCAGAAGTAGTGGGCGGCCTCGAAGCCGCAGGCGGCGCAGCGATAGCGCTGCAGCGGCTTGGCGGCCTTTTCCAGCGTCTGGATCATGGGAGCGGCCTCGTCGGCGGGCAACGCGCCGGCATTGAGCTTGAGCAGCTCCGTGGCGGCCGACAGGGCCGGCTGCTCGCGCAGATGGGCCGCGAGGCGCTCACGTTGGGGGCCAGGCTGCAGGCCTGCCAGTGCGCGCAGCAAATGCATGCTGGGCGAGCGGTGGTATTGCTCGCTGATCAGCGCGATGGCGCGCTCGGGCTGGCCCAGAGACTTGGCGGCGGCGGCGCAGTCGGCTGCAACGAGGTTGAAGGCCGGCGGATTGGCTGCGAGCAGCTTGGTGAAGGCGGCAAGCGCGGCTTCGGCCTGGCCGGCCTTCAGCAGCATCTGGCCCTGCAGCAG
>NZ_JBFUMO010000397.1:0-5480 GCF_054049355.1 Roseateles sp. P5_E11
CCGCTGGCTGACGCATCAATCTCAGCCAGAACGAATCAGGCGAGCGAACAAACGGCGCGGTTTGCATTGATGCTCAACGTGAAAGCTCAGCGGACGGCGAAGCCGTCCGCTGCAGCGAAGGGTTGGGCATCGGCCTACTTTTGCTGCGCACTGTTGGCGGCCTTCTCGAGTTCAAGGCGGGCGCCTTTGAGATTGACCTCCATCTCGGAGGCGATTGATGTGAACTGCTCCTGAATGAGTGCTGCAATCTGGGGGCGCTTGGCCACGGACGCCTTACCGGCCGGGGACTCATAGAAGCGAGTGATCTCCAACATCTCGGATTCGTTGAAGACCTTCCCAAAGATCGCGGCGTACCGCGGCCGAAGGCTCTCCGAAGACAGGCTGCGTTGCAGTTCGGCAGCAAGCGCTGCCTCGTACTTGTCGATGGCCGCGCGCAGCGGCGGGGTGATGCCGGGCTTTGCTCGCCACTTAGCAATCTCGGCCTTCACTTCGCGATCCAAACGATATCCCCAAGCCTCGCGAACCGGCTCAAACTGATACGCGTTCAGGAAGCGCTCAAGCGTTTGAGGCGTCGGCTGCTGAGCGAGCGCCGGCTGAATAAGCAAAGTCAGCAGCAGCGCGGAGAGAACTTTTGTCATGCTTGGAAATAAATGAATTGATCGATGCTCAACGAGGCTGTCCAAAAACCCTGTATCCGCAAGCACTCCTGCCGTGCAGCCCGCATGAATGGCTGTTGAATCGAGTCGGTGACTTCATCGGTGACATGGGCTGAATTTTCGGTTCCATGGCGCCTGCGCGCCTGCCTGACCTCAATTGTGTCGTCTGCTTGTCCGGTTACTGAACCCCGGATTGCCCGAACCCCGCCTTCGATAGCTTTTCGATGTTGTGAACTAGGCAGTACAGGCTCCATTGCGTTCTGACCTTGGCTTGGCCCCGATGGTTAAAGCGGCTCAGCCGCTTGTTGTGACGCAGGTTTGCAAACACCGGCTCGACGGTGCCGATGCGCTGGCTATACAGCTGCCGGCCTCGCGGTGAATCGATGGCCTGGCGCATGCGCTCGCTGGGGTGATTGGGCTCTGGCGCCTTGGGCCGGAAGCGGCTGACTTGCCGGCCCCGCAGCAGCTGGCTCTGCGGCGCACCCCGGCTTTTGATGCACTGCCGGCGCAGCCCGCAGGGGCCGCAGTCCGCCACTTGGGCGATGTAGGCCTGGTACGGCTGACCGCTGGCCGTGATGTGCAGGGTGCCCTTGCTGCTCAACACTTTGCCCGCCGGACAGGTCGCCGTGTTGTCTTCGTTGAAGTCGAAATCCTTGGGCCGAAAGTGCTTGATTTCTTCGGGCTGGTCGCTGGCCTTCTTCTGCGACAGCGGGTCAGGCTTGGCCTTGTGTTTGCCTTGCCCTTCGAAGCGCTCATCACGCTTGCGCATCTGGTTGTCGGCTATCAAGGCGGGGGTGTGGGTGTCATGCAGTTGCTGCACGTTGGCGTCGCTGTGATAACCCGCGTCGGCTGTGACCAGGGTGTTGTCATCGCGCCAGGGTTTGGCCTGTTCGATCATGGGCGCCAGCATGCTTTGCTCGGAGCCTGAGCCCACCACATCGGCGGCAATGATGATCTGGTGGGCGCTGTCCACCGCTGCTTGCGCGGCATAGCCCTGGATGACGCCCTTGTTGGTGGCCATCTTGGCGCTGTCGGGGTCGGTGATGTTGGACTTCAGTTCCTGGCCCTTGCTGTTCAAGCGCTTGGGGTGCTTGGCGACGAATTCACGTGTGCGCGCAGCCTCTTGGCGCAGCTCGTCCATGCGAGCCTGACGTTTGGTGTCCAGCGGCGCCTGAGCGCCTTCCTTGTCTTGGGCTTGGTGCAGCGCCAGGATCTTGTCCGCAGCCTTGTCCAGGCGATCGGCTCGGTGACTCAGTTCTTCATGCGTGCCGCTGCGCTCTTTGCTGGCGTTGCTGGGGAGCTTGACGCCGTCGATGGCGAACATGTCACGCCCGATCAGGCCCTGGGCGTCGCAGGTCATCAAGACCTGGCTGAACAGTGGCCTGATCTGGTCGCTCAGGGAGGTCACAAACTTGGCGATGTGGGCATGGCTGGGCTGGCTGTCACCGCTGAGGGCGATGAACTGGACATTGCGTGCGCAGGCGGCCACGATGCTGCGGCTGGAGATCAGGCCTTGGCTGTAGGCCAGCAAGACGATCTTGAGCATCACGCGCGGGTCGAAGGCGCTGGCGCCCGTGGCGTCGTTCTTGAAGCGCGCATCCAGTGCCGTCAGATCAAGCTCGTGCTCAACCAGGTAGTCCAGCGCGAAGGCGAAGCTGCCCGGCAAGATCTGTTCTGACAGCACCACCGGAAGCAACAGCGCGTGGCGATCACAGGGCTTGTAGCGGGGCATTGCGGGACTCCTGAACGAGTCCGCTCATTTGACGCACTAGGCGTCAAGAAATGAATCGGTGGCGACCCGACTTCAGGTTATTTGACAGCCTCAACGTTTGAGCTCAGCGGACGGCGAAGCCGTCCGCTGCAGCGACCGGTTAGGCGGCTCGCAATCACCTGCTTCACGGACTGACGACTCGCTATGCATAGGCAACCTTTGACGCCAGCTCTGGATATTTGTCRGTCATCTCCTGAAGACAGCCAATCATGAGTTCGGCGTCTCCAGGCAATCTGGAGCTGAACTCGGTCCAGCCGACGAAGCGAAGCGTCTCGGGCATATCGACCAGGCCGGTGATGGCGTCCCAGAAGGCGTTCCAGTTGCAGCCATACCAACCAGGGAAGTCGAGCGAGTCCCGTAAGAGTGCTTGAAGTTCCGCAGAGCTGCTCGCCTTCGCAAGATCAATCTCAATGAGCGCTGCCCGTCCCATAGCCGCCTAACGTGTTCTGTGGAGACAGGCGGCGCTGCCTAGGCAGGCGCGCTGCGCTCTAGATCGGCGCATTGCAGCGCAGGCAAGTGCTTGAATCAACACAAAAAGTCTCCCGTTCCACTGCATTCCATACAGCATTAAATTTCCGGCAAAAGCGGCTCGCACTTACAAGTTCTCTGCCGTGCGTTGACGCCTGATGATGCCAGCGGCGCTGGCTCTCGCCCCGCCGCCGCCAACCGCTGCAGACCCAGGTTTTCCCTGGTAGTTCCAGCCCTACAAAAACTCGCCGCCCCCCACGATTCCGCGACGACGCACTGGTTCCTAGAGTCGCTCCCATCCTGAGGAGCACTCGATGACGCACGATCCATACGACGCGGACCGGCCTTTGCTGATGCATTGCGCCTGCGGCCAGCACGCCAGCGCTGCTGACCATGCTGCTGCCGAACTGCGCGCCCGCAGCGAAACGGCCGACTTCGAGGCCGAGTCCGCCAGCTTCGTCGAAGCCACGATCGTGAAGGCGCTGTTCCCGCAGGACGCGCTGCGCCGCCGCTTCCTGAGGGCTGTCGGCCGCAACACCGCGATGGCCGCCATCGGTAGCGTGCTGCCCATCGCCTCGTTGCAGGCAATGGCCCAGGGCGGTCAAGGGCCGCTGGAGAAGAAGGACCTGAAGATCGGTTTCATCCCCATCACCTGTGCCACGCCGCTGATCATGGCGCACCCGCTCGGCTTCTATGCCAAGCAGGGGCTCAACGCGGAGGTGGTGAAGACGGCGGGCTGGGCGCTCATCCGCGACAAGATGATCAACAAGGAGTACGACGCGACGCATTTCCTGTCGCCGATGCCTCTGGCGATCAGCCTGGGCCTGGGCGCGCCCGCCACGCCGATGAACGTGGCCACCATCCAGAACACCAACGGCCAGGCCATCACGCTGAGCGTCAAGCACAAGGACAAGCGGGACCCGGCGAGCTGGAAGGGCTTCAAGTTCGCGGTGCCCTTCGAGTACTCCATGCACAACTTCCTGCTGCGCTACTACGTGGCGGAAGCGGGGCTGGACCCGGACCGCGATATCCAGATCCGCGTGGTGCCGCCGCCCGAGATGGTGGCCAACCTGCGCGCCGGCAACATCGACGGCTTCCTGGGCCCGGACCCGTTCAACCAGCGCGCCGTGTACGAGGAGGTGGGCTTCATCCACCTGCTGACCAAGGAGCTGTGGAACGGCCACCCCTGCTGCGCCTTCGGCACGAGCACGGAGTTCATTCAGAAGAACCCCAACACCTTCATCGCGCTGTACCRCGCGGTGCTGACCGCTGCGGCGATGGCGCGCGAGGCCAAGAACCGTGAGCTGATCGCCAAGGTCATCGCGCCGCAGGCCTACCTGAACCAGCCCGAGACCGTCATCGCCCAGGTGCTGACGGGCAAGTTCGCCGACGGGCTGGGCAATGTGAAGGTCGTGCCGGACCGTGCCGATTTCGACCCCATGCCCTGGCAGAGCATGGCCGTGTGGATGCTCACGCAGATGAAGCGCTGGGGCTATCTCAAGGGCGACGTGAACTACAAACAGATCGCCGAAAAGGTGTTCCTGCTGACCGACGCGCGCAAGCAGATGAAGGCGCTCGACCAGGCCGTGCCCGAGGACAAGACGGGCGGCTATCCGAAGTTCAAGGTGATGGGCAAGGAGTTCGACCCGACGAAGCCGGATGCCTACATCAACAGCTTCGCGATCAAACGCACATGAAGCCCTCGCTTGCTTTCCGCGCCGGCCTGCTGTCGCTGCTGCTGCTGGCCTGCCTGCTCGGTCTGTGGCACCTCGCCACGCTGGGCAGCGGCGCCAGCGCTGCGCCTACAGCCGCGATGACGCCCGAGCAGATCGAATACGCCAAGCTGATGGGCAAGCCCGTCGACGCGACGCCGGTGGCGGCGAAGAGCGGCTTCCCGACGCTCGCGCAGATGGGCCGCACGGTCGTTCACCACCTGTCCGAACCCTTCTACGACCGCGGCCCCAATGACAAGGGCATCGGCCTGCAACTGGGGTACTCGCTGGGTCGCGTGGGGCTGGGCTATCTGCTCGCGGCGCTGGTCGCCATCCCACTGGGCTTCGTCATCGGCATGAGCCCGCTGATCTACCGCGCGCTCGACCCGTTCATCCAGGTCTTGAAGCCCATCTCGCCGCTGGCCTGGATGCCGCTGGCCCTCTACACGATCAAGGACTCGGCCGCGAGCGGCATCTTTGTCATCTTCATCTGCAGCCTGTGGCCGATGCTGATCAACACGGCTTTCGGCGTGGCCGGCGTGCGGCGTGAGTGGCTGAACGTGGCGCGCACGTTGGAAGTCACACCGCTGCGCCGCGCCTTCGAGGTCATCCTGCCGGCGGCGGCGCCCACCATCCTGACCGGCATGCGCATCAGCATGGGCATCGCCTGGCTCGTCATCGTGGCGGCCGAGATGCTGGTGGGCGGCACGGGCATCGGCTACTTCGTCTGGAACGAGTGGAACAACCTCAGCCTGCCCAACGTCATCTTCGCCATCCTCGTCATCGGCCTCGTGGGCATGGCGCTGGACCTGCTCTTCGCCCGCGCCCAGAAGGCCATCACCTATGTCGACTGAACTCGTTCAGGTGCAGGGC